>JAAZPT010000294.1 GCA_012797085.1 Christensenellaceae bacterium
AAACTTAATTTTTCTTTGTTATCCGTCCTTGGATTTTCCGTAACGCCTAAATAGGTAATTATTGTAAATGTGGTAAACAACAAGGCAACAACAACACCTATTATTCTGTACATTGTAACTGCATTGCCTGTTACAAGCACAGGTATTAAACCACCGGCTATAAATTGCCCTATTGATGCAAATAGTTGCACAAGGTTTGTAAGGCTGTTTCTGCTTTCGTTATCCTTGGCTAAGTTGGGTAATAATGCATAGTATGATATATCGTTCATAGTAAATGTCATACCCCAAAGTATGTAAAAAATACCGAAGAATATTACAAAATTCCAACCCGTGGGCCTTACAAAAAACAACAAAAGGGTTACTATGGAGTTTAATATTCCCCCCATAAGTATCCAAGGTTTAAACTTGCCTTTTTTTAAGTGAGTGTTTTCAATTATCATGCCCATCATTGGGTCATTTATGGCATCCCAAATCCTTGCAAATATCATTATTGCTGATATTGCGGAAAATTGGGCAACGCTTAAATTCATTGTATATTGTATATAGGGTAATACAAAAAGCGATACTAAAACAAAGTTCATATCCCTTCCTATACAACCTACTGCATAACTCCATTTTGTTTTTTTAGCTATTTTACTCATATTATATCCTCTTATTTGTTAAGGTATTCTTTTATCATTTCATCGGTAAAGGCCTTTTCCTGAGAAATTTTTGCATAAAGCTCACCGCTTTTGCGCAATGTTCTTTTTTGTGTATCATAATCAACGGCATATAAGCCAAAGCGGGGCCAATATCCTTCCGCCCATTCAAAATTATCCATTGTGCTCCAATAATAGTAACGTTGTACGTCTACACCCTCATCTATAAGCTTGCTCAATTGTTCTAAATGCCCATAAATATACCCGGAGCGTTTTTCATCGGTGGCATCTGCAAGGCCGTTTTCTGTAATATAAATCGGTAATTTATAATCCTCATAGCATTTTTTTACTATATGGTATAAGCCTTCGGGGAATATCTCCCAGCCCAAATCCGTAAGCATATCATCTGTGGCATCGGGGTTTATAACATATTCACCGAAGAAAAGGGCGGGGTTGTTGCTTGGCCTTATTATATGCCTTGTATAGTAATTTATACCTATATGGTCGCAATATTTTTTATCGCTTTTACTGCTGAAGCCTAAGGGGAAGGCTATTTCACCGTCTACAAAACCCTTCATAAATATTGTGTGAAATAAATAGTTCATTAAATTGTAGCAAATTTTTGCCCTTTTGCTGTCGGCTTGAGGCTCTAAATATGTAAAGTGCATTGCAAAGCCAACGCTTGTATCATTAAAACCGAGCTCTTCCCTTATTTTATGTATGGCATCATAACAACGCTGATGGGCAATAATCATGTTTTTGCTTACATTTAAATAACCTGGAATATCGTTTTTGTTGCCCGGTGGAAAATTGCCCTCAATATAGCTGCTCATGGCAAACACATTGGGCTCGTTTATAGTGCAATACTCATTACAAAGCCCACCGAATGCCCTTACTATTTTTTCAACAAAGCTTACAAAGTAATCTATAGTATCCGGGTTTAGCCATTGACCCTCCTCTTCCAACCATTGGGGGTGGGTAAAGTGGTGCAATGTAACAAGGGGTTTAATGCCCTGCTTTTTTA
>JAAZPT010000295.1 GCA_012797085.1 Christensenellaceae bacterium
CAAACAGAGCTGTATTAATATTGCTTAAAGGAGAATTAATGTTTATTCCCGCCTTTTGTAAAAAGCCAACAATTCCTGCAACAGGGCTAAAAATTACGTTTAACCAAATAATTGCGTTTGTTGTGGGTGCTAAAAGGTATGGAATAAGGTATATAGATTGGAAAGTTTTATAGCCTATTCTAAATCTTACCATTAGCATAGATGCTACCATAGCAATTAAAACCGGAATTGTTACAAACCACAACATCCAAGTTACATTATTAGAAATAGCTTTCCAAAACACCCAGTCATTAACAAGTTCAGTAAAGTTTTGTAAACCTATCCATTGTTTTACAGGAGATATACCGTTCCATTTAGTGAAAGCGGAATAAATAGTTTGTAAAGCCGGAATAATAACTACAACTGAACTAAGGACAACAGCTGGCAATGAAAATAAATGAAAACCAAGAGTACTCTGTCTTTTAGTTTTACGCAACACATTGCTATTCATTTTTCCAGTGCTCCTTTCATATAAAAATATTAATTATGAACGGTTGCAACGAATTTCGTTGCAACCGTAAAAAACATTATTTGCTGGGTTGCGCTATTGTAGTTATTAAACCGTCTTCAATTTCTGCGTTAAGTTCTTTTGCAACATCAGCAGCAAAAGCCTCAGGGCTTACTACACCCATCCAAACTGTATCGATATTTTGGAATGCGGTGTCTGTTGCCGGCGGGAAGAAAGTTGAAGGGTGAAGAGCAAACAAGCCCTTATCAATTTCCGGGGCAGCCACTTTGAGTGCATCAGTAATCATTTTTGCGAGACCTGTCATATCTGATGTATCAACTGAGCTAAGATCTTTAACCGGAACTGTCCAATATCCGGGCCAACCAACAGTCATTTCCTTTAAGAATTCTGCTGTCATCATATGGTCAAGTATTTTTGCACACTCATCAGGATAAGGTGTTGCAGCACTAATACCAAAATTACAAGGCATTGAAACATCGTAAATCATTTCGTCGGTAAAATATGACGGCATTGGTGTAAATCCAAACAAGTTAGCTTCTTCGGCACTAAATACGTTGTCAGCAAACTGAACATATAAAGATGGAGCCATAAGCATAGCAGCGCGTTTGTCCTTTATTAGCTGTACACATTCAACGGATTCTAAATTTAAATAGTCGTTGCCGGATAAGTATCCCTTCTGATACCATTCAGCAGATTTGGCTATTCCTTTTATCATTTCCGGGTTATCAAAGCTTTCTATTCCCATTAATGCATTATAGAAAGCGCTGGGGGAAATGGTATGATTTATTATCATGGAACTAAAGTGATCGTTACATGGTTTCCAGCCTTTATTACCTGCTGCTAAAGCATACATTCCATCAGCAATTGCCTGATCCATAATGGCTTCCATTTCTTCCATTGTTGTTGGTGGTTCCCATCCTTTTTCAGCAAATAGCTCTTTATTATAGAATAATCCACCAATTAGAATAGCGTTTGGAAGTGAATAAAGTTTACCGTTTATTGTGCATGCATCATACATTGCGGGTAACAATCTTTCTTTCCAACCATATTGTTCAGCATAATTAGAAATATCTAAAACCAAGCCCTCTGTTGCATAAACTGTCATGTAACTTGGACCGGATGCATAAACAATATCGGGACCTGTGCCGGTTGGAAGAGCAACAGGTATATCTACGTCTACAGTATTTCTAAACTCCATTACCAACTCATATTCATCTTGTGAGTTGTTGTACCAATCAACCAGAACATTATTTATATGTTCTTGATGTTGTGGTGCTGCGCCCCAAAACCAAAAAGTTATGGTTTTGCGTTCTTGTGCTTGTACACTTACTGTGCTTATTGAAAGAATAAGTATTAATGTAAGCAATAGTGACATAAGTTTTTTCATAAAAAACCCTCCATATTTAATATATTTTTATCCCTATTAAAAGCTTCTATTTTCTTTTTTAGAAGTCTTCCATTCAGGAATAAGTTCAATTAGTTTTTTTGCATGTGTTTCTAAATTTATGTTGGTAACTTTGTTAATAGTATCTATCCAATCTTGAGGTATTGCGCTAATACCAGTATAAGCACCGGCCATAGCACCGGCCATAGCAGCGTTTGTATCACAATCTCCACCAATATTCACGGCAATTTCATTAACTTTTTTTGGATTTGCATCACCAAGCAAAAATATACCTAAGGCTAAAGGAATGGAATCGGCTGCAATGTCGCCACCGCCAAACATTTCATAAAGTTTAAACATACCATCCTTATAATCTTTTGAAGACTTTACTATATCATATGCAATTTCTATCCTTTTCGGTATTGAAGGCGATACAATTTGAAAACCATAATCTGTACCAATTTTTGCTGCTTCAATCGTACCTTTTAAAATGTTTTCCATTGAATCACCGCGTATACATAAAGCAACACCCCATGCAATAGCAGCAGCGGATGAAACGCATACTGATGTATTGTGGGTTGGCATGCATGTTAGATAAATATCCTCCATTGCATCATCTAAGCTTGTACCTTTTAAACCGTGTATTATTCCAATAGGACTGATTCTCATAGCAGAGCCATTGGTATTAGAATATTTTCCGCTTTCTTTAATATCCTTGCCGGCTTTAATATTCTTTAAGGCTCTTTCTGTGCTGGGACCTAAAGGACTGGCATATTTATCCTTAACACGTTCTGCCCATTTCAATATTTCATTAACAATATCATAAGGATCAACTTGCTTTTTTCGCACATATGATTCAATAATTGCTAAAGCTTGTTCAGTATCGTCTGTATACTCGCCGGCATTCAAACCGTCGTGAAAAATATGCCCTTTTTCCGGGGGATAAAAAGTATCTATCCATCCCCAAGTTTTTGCAATGTAATTTGGAGTCATAAATGAAGATGGAACTCCTAAGGCATCCCCTGTAGCCATACCATATAGCGAACCTAAAACTCTATCAAATTCTGTTAACATATTACACCTCTTCATTCAACTTAATAATATTTGATGTTACTTTTTCCGGCAATTGTTGAGTTAATCTATCAACAACCTGATTAATAGAAATATTATGATTTTGTGCCCCCCAATATTCAACAACATAACTGCTTAGCGACGAACCCAAAAGCGCCGCTTCTTCAGGATTACAACCTGAAATCAAAGAAAATACCACC
>JAAZPT010000296.1 GCA_012797085.1 Christensenellaceae bacterium
CCTATGCTTTTTTGTTATAATGTTCTTATAAAGCTACTTGTAACAAATATATAAAAGCTTATAATTTAATTTGAAATTATAATATATATTAAGGAAACAAATCAAAATGAATAACAATTATATTTTAAAAGGAATAATTAAATTCATATCAGGGGCTTTAATGACTGCCCTATTGCTGTTTATACCGGCAGGAAGTTTAAACTATTGTCAAGCTTGGTTGTTCTTAGGCATATTGTTTATACCTATGGCTTTTTTAGGAATATATATGTTTATAAAAATGCCGGAATTACTAAAAAAACGCCTTAATCCAAAAGAAAATCAAAAAAAGCAAACCTTGTTAATAAAGCTTAGTGGTATAATGTTTTTAATAGGATTTATTGTAGCAGGCTTGGATTATCGCTTTAAAATAAGCATTTTGCCCGATGCTGTATCTTATTTATTTGCCTTTATATTTTTAATTGGATATGCTCTTTATATTGTGGTATTAAAACAAAACGAGTATTTATCGCGAACTGTAGAGGTGCAACAAAACCAAAAAGTTGTTGATACGGGCTTGTATGGAATAGTTAGACACCCAATGTATAGTGCAACAATTATCATGTTTTTAGCAATTCCTTTAGTGTTGGGATCATTAATTGCTTTTGTTATTTTTTTAGTTTATCCTGCAATTATTGTATCAAGGTTAAAGCTTGAAGAGGCCTTGCTGGAAAAGGAGCTTGAAGGCTATATTGCATACAAAAGCAAGGTTAAATACAGGCTTATACCTTTTGTGTGGTAAATAATACAATGTTTAAACATAATTTTTACAATAATGCTTTATAATAATTATAAGGGGGGATTATATGCGTAAAAAAGAATGGCATTTGCCTAAATATACAGAGGGCGAAGAACTTATAAACATGATAAGCCATATAGTAGGTGGAGTTTTTGGCATAGTCGTGCTTTTAATGTGCGTAATAAAGTCATCCTTAAAGGGCGATATATATGCCATAGTGGGATCCGTTATTTATGGCATATCCATGATAACCCTTTATACAATGAGCAGCGTTTATCATGGCTTAAAGCCCGGCATGGCTAAAAAAATAATGAGAATATTGGATCATTGTGCAATATATTTGCTTATTGCAGGTACAACCACTCCTGTTGCAATGGTTGCAATAAGGGCTATAAATCCTTTAGTAGCATGGATATTTTTGGGAGTTGAATGGGGTTTTGCAATTATTGCTATAATTTTTAATGCTATAGATTTAAAAAAGTTTGCAGTGTTTGCAATGATATGCAATCTGTTCATGGGTTGGGCAGTTATATTTATTTGGAAAATCGCCATACAGGCTATGAGCTATAGAGGCTTTATGCTTATGCTAATTGGTGGCATAATTTATACCGTAGGGGCAATAATATATGGCCTTGGCAAAAAACAAAAGTATATGCACAGCTTGTTTCATATATTCGTACTGTTAGGCAGCTTTTTACAGTTTATTTCAATATATAAATATGTGCTTTAATAAAATATAAAATCATATATGTGCCCTTTCAAAAATTGAGAGATCGCATATATTTTTTATTTTCATATTGACTTTTTTCGATATGAGTTTTAGAATTTATAAAAACAAGGAGAAAATATGAAAAAGCCGAATGTAGCCTTTATATGTGTACATAATTCCTGCCGTAGCCAAATGGCTGAAGCTATTGCAAAACATCATGCCGGCGATGTTTTTAACAGCTATTCCGCAGGTACCGAGCTTAAGCCACAAATAAATCAAGATGCGGTTCGTACTATAAAAAATTTGTATGGTATAGATATGCAAAATTATAAATCCAAGTTGCTTACAAGCCTTCCGCCAATAGATATTGTTATAAAAATGGGCTGTGAAGTTCAATGCCCCTTTCTTCCACATAAATATGAAGAGGATTGGGGTTTGAGTGACCCCACAGGCATGGGCGATAATGTTTTTGTACAAACGGCAAAAGCTATAGAGCAAAAAGTAAAAAAATTAAAACAGGCTATAATAAATGGCCAATATAAAAGCCAAGCATAAGCTTGGCTTTTTAATGCAGTTAAAAAATAGGCCTATTCCACCCTTGGAGGAACTATTTTTCCCGCTTTTTTATTAAACTTCAGCAATAATATTAGTGAGACTATACCGGTTGAAAACATTACGAACATTGAATTCCACCATAAACCTGATAAGCCCAATGGGCGCAAAGCCATCAAGCCTAACATAGGGAACACAAAGCTCATACATATGCTGATTATGCCCGAATATAAGGGCTGCTCCACAGCACTCATATAGCTCTGTGTTGAAAAACCGAACCAAAAGAACAACCTGGCTCCACCATATATTTTTAGCCCTGTTGTTACCATGCTTAAAAAATCAGCATTGTTATTCTTTGAAAACAAGGATACTATTTTTTCAGGGAAGAAAAATAAAACTATTGCCGATATTAAACCTATTATAGCGCTTGTACTGAATGTATGCTTTGCAAAGACTTTTACTCTGTCATATCTTCCCGCGCCCCAGTTATAACCTATTGCAGGTTGCAAAGAATCGTTTACGCCATATATAAGGGGTTGTATAAGGTCGCCGGAATATAAAACAATGCAATATGCCGTTACGGCAATAGGCCCACCAAAGGCTAAAAAAGCTGAGTTTACTGCTATTGAGGTAAACCTGCCGGCCATATTGCTTAAAAATGTAGGCAGGCCGCTTTTTATTATTCTAAAAAGTTCAAATTTAGTAAATACAGGCTTTACAAATTTTAATACCAAGCGACCTTTTACAAATGGATAAAAGGCTATAAAGGCTATTATTGCCATACCTATACAACTTGCAAGGGCTGCCCCCCAAATATCAAATTTTAATACAGCTAAAAAAGTATATTCCAATAACAATGTTAATAGGGAAAGCAGCACGTTTAGCCACATGCTTAATTTTATTTTGCCCGATATTCTTAAAAAATTGTCCACTGCAAAAACTATTGTAGTAACAGGTGAACATAGGGCATATACCCTTATATATTGTATTGCTAAGCTTGCAAGTTTACCTTGAGCGCCTATAAGCCCCAGCAATGCCGGTGCAAAGTAATACATTAAGCCTCCAACAACAAAGCTTAATGCAAATATCATAATACAGGCCATTGTAAAAACATTATTGGCTTTTTCATCTTCCTTCATGCCCAAGTATATAGATATAGGTACAGAGGAGCCTACACCTATTAAATCCGCCAAGGAAAAGTTTATCATAACAAAGCTTATGCCTAAATTTATTGCTGCAAGGGATATATCTCCCAATATTTGCCCTACAAAAATACCGTCAAGCACGAAATATAAACTCATTGCAAACATGCTTATAGCACCTGGTATTGCAGCTTTAAAAAACAGCTTTCTTGGACTGTTATTTAAGTAAAGTTGTTTTGTTTCCATAAATCCTCAATAATGTTTTTTGTTTAAAGTTTGCTATAATGACTTATTTTTATTAGATATAA
>JAAZPT010000297.1 GCA_012797085.1 Christensenellaceae bacterium
TGAGTATCAACACTATTCATTTTTTTCACTCCGTTTTTAAAAGATATAACATAATAATTATAGCATATTAAATAAGTTTTTTGTGTGTTTTTATAGTCTATTTTTGTATTAAAAAAGGTCGGAAACCCGACCTTTTAATTTATTATAAAATTTGTAACAATACCATTTCTGCTGAATCGCCACGGCGTGGACCCATTTTAATAATACGGGTATAACCACCTGCACAACCTTTTTCTTCATTACGTTTTGCAAATTTAGGTGCATATTCGCGGAAAACTTTTTCAACTACAGGATGTTTATTATCCTTTGTACGCTCGATAAAATCTTCTTTATCTTCATCTTTATTCGGTGTAGCTTTTAAGTCATAAAGATAAGCCATAAGCCTTCTTCTAACTGCAAGTTTTTCTGCTGTATCATTTTGAACAGTAATGGTTATTAGTTGGCCCTTTTCATTATGAAACTCTTTTGTAGCTTCAACGCTTTGGTCATAAACGCCTATTGCTAAGGAAATAAGTTGCTCAGCTATAGAGCGCACTTCCTTTGCACGTGTAAGTGTAGTTTCAATTTGACCATGCCAAATAAGGTTAGTTACTTGGTTACGCAACAAAGCTTTACGCTGTGAAGCTGTACGGCCCAACTTACGTTGTTTTGCCATTGGTTTTTCCTCCTTCTGTTAGAGATTATTCTTCATCGGTGCGTAATCCTAAGCCAAGGGCTTCAAGCTTCTGTTCAACTTCTTCCAAGCTCTTTCGGCCAAGGTTACGAACCTTCATCATATCTTCAATAGTGCGTTGTACAAGCTCTGCTACTGTATTAATTCCAGCACGCTTTAGGCAATTATATGCCCTAACGCTAAGATCCATTTCCTCTATGGTCATTTCAAGGACCTTATCCTTTTCATCCTCTTCTTGACCATTGAAGGTAATTGGAACCGTTTGTTCAGTTAAACCTACAAACATTTGCAGGTGTTCAATTAAAATTTTTGATGCAACGCTGATAGCTTCATCAGGATGAATGCTGCCATCGCTCCAAAGTTCTAAGGATAAAGAGTCATAGTCTGTCATTTGACCTACACGAGTATCCGTTACTTCATACTTTACTTTGGTAATTGGTGTATATAGTGAATCTACCGGTATATCACCGATTGCAGGAGCGCTATCCTTGTTTCTATCAGCCAAAACATAGCCACGATCCTTTGCAAAGTTTATAGACATTGAAAGGTGTGCGCCTTCGTTAAGTGTTGCTATTAATTGGTCCGGTTTAACCATTTCAATTTCTTCATCAACTATAATATCCCCGGCTGTTACAACGCAAGGACCTTTAGCTTCGATTCGAACTGTTTTAGGTTGATCTGTGTGCATTTTTGCTGAAAGCTTTTTAATATTTAAAATGATTTCAGATACATCTTCCTTAACACCGGGAACTGTGCTGAACTCGTGGGATATACCATCAATATGTATGCTGGTTGCAGCAACACCCGGAAGGGAGCTTAAAAGTACACGACGAAGAGCATTACCTAAGGTATTACCAAAACCACGTTCCAAAGGTTCTACTACATACTTGCCATAGCTTGCATCTGCATTTATGCTAACACATTCTATTTTGGCTTTTTCTATTTCGATCATTACAAAACCCTCCAATCATTGTTATTAAACGAGGGAACTTGTTGTTGATTAACGGCTGTAGAATTCAACGATCATGTTCTCCTGCAACTCTAAATCGATATCTTCCCTGCTTGGTAATGTTGTTACAACGCCACTTAGTTCTTCTTGGTTCATGCTAAGCCATTTTGGAACAACTGTTTTTACACCTTCAGTACGTAATTCCTTAAAGAAAGGAATATCTTTACTTTTGTCTTTAATTGAAATAACATCGTTTAGTTTAACAGAATAACTTGGTATATTAACCCTTTTACCATTAACCAATACATGACCATGGTTAACTATTTGACGAGCATGGCGGCGTGTGCTGCCAAAGCCTAATCTATAGATAACGTTGTCCAAGCGTTCTTCACAAAGCAACAAAATATTCTCTGCTGTGTTACCTTTTAATTTACGCGCACGTTCATATAGCAAACGGAATTGTTTTTCCATAATGCCATATACAAAACGTACTTTTTGTTTTTCTCTTAACTGCAAACCATATTCGCTTACTTTTTTACGAGTATCGCCACCCGGGTTGCGTGTTGATTTTTTATTTGAATAGCCCATAGTTGCAGGAGATATTCCCAATGACCTGCAAGTTTTAGCTATTGCATCACGATTTCTTGCCATTTTGAATCTCCCTTCTTAAACTCTTCTACGTTTTGGAGGACGGCAACCATTATGGGGAATGGGTGTAACGTCCTTAATCATATTTACATCTAAACCGGCTGTTTGAAGAGCCCTTATAGCTGCTTCACGGCCAGATCCGGGGCCTTTTACATAAACTTCTACAGTTTTTAAACCATACTCCATAGCTGCTTTAGCTGCGGTTTC
Organism: Christensenellaceae bacterium; assembly: GCA_012797085.1. Classification (GTDB taxonomy): domain Bacteria; phylum Bacillota; class Clostridia; order Christensenellales; family Aristaeellaceae; genus JAAZPT01. Next base: position 2,478 of record JAAZPT010000297.1, read on the forward strand.
TGCTGCCATTTGTGCAGCAAAGGGTGTGGATTTTTTGCTTCCACGGAAACCTAAACCACCGGCACTTGCCCATGAAAGAGCATTACCGTTGGTATCGCTAAGTGTAACTATTGTATTGTTAAATGAAGAATGAATATGCGCTGCGCCGCGTTCTACTAATCTTCTGTCACGGCGTTTACGCGCAGTTCTTTTTATTTGTCTTTTGGGTGCCATTATTTCCCTCCGTGCGTAATCGCATTATGTTATAGTAATTATTTAGTTGCCTTTTTTTTGCCGGCAATTGTGCGTTTAGGACCCTTACGAGTTCTAGCATTTTGCTTTGTATTTTGCCCACGCACTGGTAAGCCACGACGATGACGAACACCGCGGTAGCATCCGATTTCTACCAAACGTTTAATGTTAAGCGATACTTCACGGCGAAGGTCACCTTCCACCTTTACATGATGCTCAATATAATCACGCAATGCGCCAACTTCTTGTTCGGTTAAATCTTTAACACGCGTATCAGGACTAATTTCAGTGGCTGCAAGAATCTTTTGTGATGTTGCAATACCGATGCCGAATATGTAGGTTAAACCTACTTCAACGCGTTTTTCTCTGGGCAGGTCAACACCCGCTATACGTGCCATGTGTGTCAAACACCTCCATATTTTATGGCGAGCATTAAGCTCTAGTAAACTTGGTAAAATCTATAGGAAAAAGCAATTGGTCACATGGTTTGTACTCCATGTGCAGCCGCCCAACCACTTAACCGACGACAATCTTTTAAAGTATAACACAAAAAACATTTTTAGTAAATACATTTTTAGTGTTTTTTTAATTTTATTTTTTAGATAAAAAGCCACTCTGTTTTACAGAGTGGCTTTACTAATTAGTTTTATTATTCCTCATCTGTATAAAGAGGTCTTTCATAATAATGAGTATGAAGTAATTTGTGACTTAAGTGACTGTTTGGTTCTTTTAAGAAGTTTTCATACAGTGCAACAATTTCTTCGTTTTCATGACTCTTACGTTTTGGATTGCCCGCATCCTCATTATATAAAGCCTTAGCCCTGATTTTTAGAGGATCGCATTTTTCGCGAACTTGTGGAGGAATAATTGGTTGACCTCCGCCGTTTACACAACCGCCCGGACAAGCCATAACCTCTATAAAGTCATACTGCTTTTTGCCGCTTTTAATGTCATCAAGCATAGCGGCAGCATTATTTAAGCCATGAACAACTGCACACCTGAGTTTTAGGTCGCCTATTTCAACAACAGCTTCTTTAAGGCCTTTAACGCCTCTAACATCTTCAAAATCAACTGATTCTAATGTTTTGCCGGTTACTTTTTCGTATGCTGTACGCAATGCGGCCTCGGCAACACCGCCTGTAGCACCAAATATAACACCGGCACCTGTACTTTCACCCATAAGTTTATCAAAAGGCATATCCGGTAGATTAACAAAGTCTATACCGGCTTCTTTAATCATACGAGCTAATTCCCTTGTGGTTATTACAGCATCAACATCCCTTAGACCGTCAACTTCCATTTCAGGCCTTGCTTTTTCAAATTTTTTAGCGGTACAGGGCATAACGGAAACTGTAATAATATCTTTTGGGTCTATACCGGCGTTTTTGGCATAGTAGGTTTTTATTGTTGCACCGGCCATTTGATGGGGTGATTTACAACTTGATACATGGGGTAAAAATTCCGGATAATACTGTTCACAGAATTTAATCCAAGCAGGGCAACAAGATGTTGACATGGGAAGTACGCCATTATTTGTAATACGGTCTACCAATTCAGCTGATTCTTCCATTATTGTTTGGTCAGCAGCAAAGTTTGTATCAAATACACGGTCAAAACCCAATCTGTGTAGCGCTGCAGAAAGCCTTCCGGTTACACTTGTACCCATGGGCAAGCCGAATTCTTCACCTAATGCAGCACGAACTGCAGGTGCAGGTTGTACCACAACATGTTTTGTGGGGTCGGACAGATATTCCCAAACTTTATCGGTTTCGTCCTTTTCACGCAAAGCACCAACAGGGCAAGCAGCAATACATTGACCGCAATTAACACAAGCTGTATTTGCAAGGCTCATATCCCATGCTGATTCTATTATGGTGTCAAAGCCACGATTTACCGGGCCAATAACACCGGCATATTGGGTTTTAGCACAAACAGCAACGCACCTACGACAAAGTATACATTTGTTGTTATCACGTACTATTGAATCTGAAACACTATCAACATTATATTGTGTTATTTTTCCCGCAAAACGGTCGCCATCTTCTATACCCAATTCCACACACAATTTTTGCAATTCACAATTTTGGCTTCTAACACAGCTTAAGCACTTTTTATCGTGATTGCTCAAAATCAACTCCAAGTTCATTTTTCTTGCTTTACGAATTGCAGGAGTATTTGTTTTAACAACCATTCCGTTTGTAGCAGGCAATACACAACTTGCTTGTAATGAACGTGCACCGGTATCAACAATACACATACGACATGCACCGATTTCATTTATATCTTTTAAATAACATAACCTGGGTATGCTAATATTCGCCTTATCTGCAGCTTCTAAAACGGTAGTACCTGCTGGCACTTCCACTTCTATGCCATCAATGGTAAGTTTAATAAGTTCTGCCATCTATATATCCTCCTTATATCCTTAGCGCTTTTCAATAGAATTGAAGCGGCATTTTTCCATACATGCACCACATTTAATGCATTTATCCTGATCAATAACATGTTGCTTTTTAACTTCACCGGATATACAGCCAACAGGGCAAACCCTTGCACATGCTGTACAGCCACGGCAATCATCTTTAATAACGTATTGCAACAATGCCTGACATTGGTGTGCAGGGCACTTTTTATCCTTAATATGTGCTTCATATTCGCTGCGGAAATGTTTAATTGTGCTAAGTACGGGGTTAGGAGCTGTTTGACCCAAACCACATAATGATGTGTTTTTAATCATTTGCCCTAATTCTTCAAGTTTTTCAATGTCTCCCTCTTTACCTTTGCCTGCAACTATACGTTCAAGAATTTCCAACATTCTTTTTGTACCGATACGGCAAGGAGTACATTTACCGCAACTTTCATCAACGGTAAAATCAAGGAAGAATCTTGCCAAGTCAACCATACAGTTGTCTTCATCAACAACTATCATACCTCCGGAGCCCATCATTGAGCCTATGGCTGTAAGTGTATCAAATTCAATTGGAACGTCTAATTGACTTGCCGGTATGCAGCCGCCGGAAGGCCCGCCTGTTTGTACTGCTTTAAAGGCTTTGCCATTTGGAATTCCGCCACCAATATCATAAATAACTTTACGAAGAGGTGTACCCATAGGTATTTCAACCAGACCTGTATTATTTATTTTACCACCAAGGGCGAATACTTTTGTACCGGGAGATCTTTCTGTACCCATGGTTCTAAACCATTCAGCACCTTTTAATAAAATTTGTGGCACGTTTGCAAAAGTTTCAACGTTATTTTCCGTAGTGGGTTTACCAAACAAGCCTTTTATAGATGGGAACGGTGGGCGTGGACGAGGTTCACCGCGGTTACCTTCTATTGAAGACATAAGAGCTGTTTCCTCACCGCAAACAAATGCACCTGCACCTAAACGGATTTGAATATCAAAGTCAAAACCCGTACCTAAAATATCTTTGCCAAGCAGGCCGTATTCACGGGCTTGTTTAATAGCAATACCTAAGCGTTTAACAGCAATTGGATACTCAAACCTTACATATATATAGCCTTCATGGGCGCCGCAAGCATAACCGGCTATTGTCATAGCCTCAATTAAAGAGTGAGGGTCACCTTCCAAAACGGAACGGTCCATAAATGCGCCCGGGTCACCTTCGTCGGCATTACAAACGATGTATTTAACATCACCTTGTGCTTGACGGGTGAACTTCCATTTTAGACCGGTTGAAAAACCGCCACCACCACGACCCCTAAGGCCACTATCCTGAACAACTTGTATAACTTCTTCAGGCGTCATTTCCGTTAAAACTTTACCTAATGCACTATAGCCATCAAAAGCGATATATTCATCAATATTTTCCGGGTCAATCATACCGCAGTTGCGCAACGCAACACGTTGTTGATCCTTGTAGAAGGGAATTTCTGTAAGACTTTCGGGTAGAACTTCATCAGCATCATGTTCTAAATGATCTTTATATACAAATTCGTCTACAATACGACCTTTTAAAAGATGCTCGCTAACAATTACATCAACGTTTTCTTCCGTTACGCGGGCATAAAATGTACCTTCAGGGTAAACAATAACAATAGGACCGGCTTCGCATAAACCAAAACAACCGGTACGTATTACCTTAACTTCTTTATCTAACTTGTTTTCTGCTAATTTTTCTTCAAAGCGTTTTATAATTTTAGGTGTTCCTGATGATGTACAACCAGTACCACCGCACACAAGCACATGAGAGCGAAATAGTTCCATTGATTATACCTCCTGATTATATTAATTATTTGTCGTTTTCCATTGCTTTACCGATTGTGTACTCGGTAACCGGGCTTCCATTTACAATATGCTCGGCTACTATCCTGCCAACCATTTCCGGCTTAACATGAACATATGTAACCTTCTCTTTACCGGGTATAATAACGTCCAACATCGGCTCTAAACGGCACATACCAATACAACCAGTTTGTGTAACGCTAACATTGCTAATATTGCGGCGTTCAAGCTCCTTCATAAATTCCATCATAACAGGTCTTGCGCCAGCAGCAATACCACATGTAGCCATGCCAATAACAATACGTGCACGGCTATCGTCGTCTTTCCTTAAATTGATATTATTAAGGGTTTTTTGCCTAATGGCTTCCAATTGTTCTAAACTTTTTCTCATATTATATTCCTCCAAATAAAGGTTGCATTTCTTCTTTTAGGGTATCATCTATCCATTTTATAATATCAGGTTCATTTATCGGTACACCAGCCAGTACGGTTTTCACTTCCCTGGTATCAAACTCAAATTCATCATCAGAGTTTTTTATACTAAATACAAATTCCGGCGAATAAGGGTTTGTAATAATTAATGTAATGAATGTACCTATCATATCACCCAGGGGAAGGCAATCTATATTATCTGTTTTAAAACAGGCAATAAGCTCTGTACCTTTGCCAAGGGTGCTTTTAATATCCACATAACCACCACTTAACTCTGCATTAGCCAACAATAAAGGTATACCTAAACCCACCTTCCTTGTTGTTCTGCCGGTAGTAAAAGGGCTTTTTACATTATTAATAAGTTCCTCACCCATGCCTTTGCCATCATCAATAATTTTAAATATTAAATTATTATCAAAATATTCAAAACGCAATTGTATAAGGCTTGCATTTGCAGTTATGCTGTTTTGCACCAAATCTAAAACGTGTAATGATATATCCCGCATAACTAATTACATATGTTTTGATTCATAATCTTTTATAACATTAGGAACTTCATCGGGCTTTAAGCGGCCATAAACTTCTTCATTAATTGTTATAACAGGAGCTAAGCCACAAGCACCTAAGCAACGGGTTGCAAGCAATGTGTATTTTCCGTCATCACTTGTTTCGCCAATGGGAAGGTTCAATTCTTTACTAAAACGTTGAAGAATTTCATTTGCCCCTTTAACGTAGCAAGCTGTGCCTAAACATACAGAAATGGTATGTTTACCTTTTGGTTTAAGGGTAAACTGGGCATAAAACGTTACAACACCATAAACTTCTGAAAGAGTATAGTTTAGTTCTTTTGCAATAATTTTTTGTACATCCTCCGGCACACATCCAAAAATGTTTTGAGCTTCTTGCAAAACAGGCATCAATGGACCGGGAGTATTCCTGTTTTCATCAATTACCTTTGCTAGCAAGTCATATCTGCTGTCTTTGTTGGGCATGTTTTACCTCCTATTTTTTCTATTGATAAATTTTTATCAATATTGTGTAGATTAATACATATATTATTATACCATATTGTTGCTATTTTTTTACATAATTAGATAAGCCTAACTTAAATTAATTTAAGTTAGGCTTATCTTTTTTTTATTCATTATTGTCATCAGGCTCTGCTTTTTTATTTTTTAATGTTAATTTTATTTCATTTGCCCTATAAATATCTGCTTCTGTTACAAGCACTTTTACATCATCCGTTTCAAAGCTGTCTCCAACTTTAGGTATGGCATTTAATGTATCGTTTATCCAGCCACTAACTGTGTTGGCATCGGTTTCGTCACTTATATTTAAATATTCAAACACATCATCAAGCTCTGCTAAGGTATTTATTAGGTAGGTACTTTCATCAAGTTTGGTAATAAACTCATTATAGTCATCTGTTTCGTCAAGTATATCACCAACAAGTTCTTCAAGTATATCCTCCATGGTAACAATACCCTTTGTACCGCCGTATTCATCAGCAACAAACACAAGATGGCGTTTTTCCTTTTGTAACATTTGGAGCAAATCATGAATTTTCATGTTCGGCGTAACAAATATGGGGTCTTGAAGTATTTCTTTAAGAGGTTTACCGCCCCTAATAACATGGTTAATAAAATCTTTAAAATGCAATACCCCTACAATATCATCAAGGTTTTCTTCAAAAACAGGCATTCTTGAGTACTCACTTTCGGCAAAGGCAGAAAGTATTTCATCTTTATCAGCATTCATTTGAACAGCTTTCACTTGAGTTCTTGGAGTAAGAATATCGCTAACCCTTAAATCAGTAAACTCAATTGCACTTTTAATAAGGTCACCTTCATCCTCGTCAAGACCACCAAGGTCTGTAGCCTCTTCAATTATTGTTAAAAGTTCATTATCCGTAATAACTGTTTGCTCACCGGTAGTTTTAAACACCTTTGCCATAAGTTGCTTCCACTTATAAAACAACCAGTTTATAGGAGTAAAAATTTTATTAAATACACCCAAAATAGGAGTAAAAGCCAGTACAATTTTTTCCGCATTTTCCTTGGCCATGCTTTTTGGCGTAATTTCGCCAAAAACCAAAACTACAATTGTAATAACCACCGTTGATACTGTTGAGCCTATTTCACCCATTAGCGACACAAAAAACAATGTGGCTAATGATGCCAAATAAATGTTTACAATGTTATTGCCCACCAGAGTTGTTGAAAGCAAAGTATCAAAATTTTCGCACAACTTTAATGCTGCCATTGCCCTTTTGTTGCCTTGGTTTGCCATGGATTTTAGCCTTGTTCTGCTAACGGTAGAAAAGGCCGTTTCCGAAGCTGAGAAAAACGCTGAAAACAAAACCAATACCAGCATAATAATTATTGTTGCTACCGGGTTACTACTGTGACTGTCGTCCAAAATACACCCTCCTTGTATTTACTTAAATTTATCCTTACTGGCATCCAGATGTTTTTTTACTTCCTCAAGTACGTTCTGGAATTTTTGATGATAACTATCAAAAGAAGCTTTTAGCTCACCAATTTCTTTTGTAAGCAATTCTTTTTTCTCGCTTAATCCGCCTATAGCATCATCTGCTTCAGCTTTTGCTTTTACTTTTAATTCCTCTGCAAACTTGTTAGCATCAGCAATAGTTTTATCATATACTTTTTGTGCGTTAACAAGCAATTGAGTTGCTCTTTCAGCATTTACAGCACTTTCACTTTTGGGAGCCAAGGCTAATTTTGCCTTTGCCTCGGCAGATTCCCTTTGAGCATCCTTTAATAATTGTTGAAGACGTGCAATTTCAGCATCACGTTTTTCCAAAGCAGATCTGTCAATAGCATCGGCATTATTTGCCTTTTGCTCATCAAGGTAATCTAAATAGTCACAAATTTCATCAAGAAATTCATTTACTTCGTTAATATCATAACCTTGCGGTGCCTGGTGGAATTGCTTATTTGCAATAATTTCAACTGACATATTCATGGGGATTCCTCCTGTTTTTTAAGATTATTTGTTTATAAAAAGTTCAAGTTCCATCGGTAGTCTGTTCTTTTTTGTTGGGGTACCAATATCATTGATCTGCACCCTACCATAACCCCTTATTGATAGTATATCTCCAACATTTATTTTTAGATCGGGACGTTTTTCCTCTATATGATTTAAATTTACCATACCCTGACTTACTAAAAGTGCCGCTTTACTGCGACTAAGATTTAAAGCCGAAGATAATACGGCATCTAAACGTGGAGAAGAAACGGTTATACGTTTTGCTTGACCGATTTTTTTATCCAACCGGGGGAGGATATCCATTATTTCAAAATTAACACTCGTATTGCCTATCCTTTGCACGTTACTACAGATATAATCAAGCATATTGTCGCTGCAAAATACATAAGCGGAATCCTCTGTAACTACAATATCCCCCAATACATCACGTTTTAAGCCTTGGGATAATATAGTACCCATAATTTGCCTATGATTAGGTAATGTGTTGTTTGGAGCAGGTATTATTTTTATGCAGCCTATAGGAAAATCCATAAACTGTGGCTCATTGTATTGATCATAAAATGCTGCTATTGTTCTTTCTGCATAGTCATAACCGCCAAAGCACTTATAAAAACAATCGTTTTTATAAGCTATGGATTTTACCATGGCAGCTTGAGCCGGACTTAAAAATAATGTGTAGCAAACTATTCCCCTTTTTACTGCCTTAAGGGCTACATCCTTTATATGCTCAATGCTTATATCGGGGTTTGTCATTAAGCA
>JAAZPT010000298.1 GCA_012797085.1 Christensenellaceae bacterium
CTATCAAAAACAGGCTCTCCATCTATGCAAATTCTACCTGAGGTGGGCGTTTCAAGGCCTGCAATCATCCTAAGGGTGGTTGTTTTACCGCAACCGGAAGGACCAAGGAGGGTTACAAAGGCATTATCACCAATGTGGAGATCCATATTATCAACCGCATAAAAACCTCCCCACCTTTTTGTTACATTATTAAGGGTAATTTCTGCCATATTAATCTCCTCCAATTCCTTTATCCAAGCTTGCTCCGGTTAGTTTATTGAGCAGCATATTACAAATTAGTATGAATACTATAAGTATTAAGTTTATACCGCTGGAGAAGGCATATAAGCCCATTTCATCAAAATAATCCAGCAGTGTTGTAATAATTTTTGTTTGTGAACAAAGCAGCATAAACAATGTAAGCTCACGAATTGCCGTCATAAAGGGCAACATATATCCACTTATTATGGACGATTTTTGTATGGGAATAATTATATTGAACATGCGCTTATGCCAAGGTATATTCTGTATTACAGCAGCTTCTTCAATTTCATTTGAAAGCTGTAGCATAGAATTCAAAGAACTTCTGCTGGCAAAGGGAATATATTTAATTGTACCTGCCAATATCAACAAGAAGTAGGTGTTAAATATACCCGCAGATGAACCGAAGATGAAGAAGGCAACACCCACAGCCAATGAGGGCATCAAATATGGCAGAAACGCCATATTATTTACGTAGGCCGCCCATTTGCTATGCCTGTTTTTACTTACACTGTAGCCTGTTAATGTGCCTATTGTTCCCGCAAAGAATGAACAGGCAAAGGCCACAATTAAAGTTCCCTTGAAAGCATTCCAAATTGTACTGTTATATAGCAAGCCCATTTGCCCATAAAGTCCGCTTTCTGTAATGTTTTCCGCTGTTAACCACCATTTGGTTGTCATATTGCCTGCTATACCCTTTGTTAGGAAACTGTAATCCCCGGGGTTTGGCAGGAAAGTTTCAACGGCAAAGGTTATAATTGGCACTATGCCTGTAAACAATGTTAGCAATATAAATAATATTGCAATGGCATATTTGCCTATTTTACCTAAATTAACCTCGCTGGATTGGCCGGACTTGCCTGTAACTGTGGTAAAGCTTTTCCTTCCGCTTGTTGTACGTTGGTTAATAAAAAATATTATAAAGCCGATAAATATCATGATAATAGCTAAAATACTTGCTTGACCGGCCCGCTTGGCGCCCATTTCAACATATTTTGTACACAATGTTGTAAGCTTTAAATAGTGGGGTACCGGATAGGATCCCATTGCAGAGCTGAACACCAACAGTATAGTGCTAAGTATTGCCGGCTTTACAAGGGGTAATGTAATGCGTAAAAAAGTTTTCCAACGGGGAGTATTAAGTATTGTAGCCGCCTCCTCCAAGTTGGCATCCATATTACGGAAAATGCCACCTATAAGTATATAGGCGAAGGGGGCATAGTGGAGCGCTAAAACAACAGCACTGGGGAACATTCCCGTACACCACCAATCAGGCATGGCTATACCGAACACGCTGGCAAATAAGCCGTCGGCAGTTTTAGTTACTGCACGGCTATTAAACATGTTTTGCCATACTACAGCCAATGTCCATTGGGGCATGATATAGGGGAAAATAAATATTGAGCTTAAATATTTTTTAAACTTTAAATTTGTTCTGGTAACAAGGTAGGCAAAGGTTCCACCATATGCAATGGAGCCTATACAAGCAAAAATTGAAAGGAGTACTGAGTTCCAAAGAGGAATCCACAAGTTTATTTTTGCCATTCTGCCGGTAAATAAGTCAACCCAGTTATATGTGGTATATCCTTCCGTAAGCCCTGTATAATGGGAATCTACAGAGCCGACGTGTACGCTTACGGAATCCTTTAATATGGATATCATAGGCGCAACGGTAGACACCGTAAGCAATATACCTAAAACAAGCAGTATTGCATTTTGAGGTTTTCTAAAATATGTTACCACGCGGTTTGTAAATATTTTAAAGCCACTTGGTTTTATTGTATTTTGCATATATTAGTTCCTTTACTTTAAAACATAAAAAAATAGAGAAGCGCGGCAGTCGAAACCGCCACACATTCTCCATGTTAATTGATTATTTATTGCCTACTATCATATCAATCCAATCACCAAGGTCAAAGGATACCATTGAGCAATATTCAGGGTCTTCTATAACTAATTGGCCGCCATCTTCTGCAACCCACCACTCATAGCCCCTATCATTTTTAGCCGGGAATGTATCAACGCCATCAACAAAACCGTCTTGGCTGTGATCCTGCATAACAGCCGGGTTAGGGCTATAACCGCCCATATCTTTGCCCCATGCAGCAAAACCTTCTTTTTCCGTTACCATATAGGATATAAATGCACAAGCTGTCCATGGTAGCGGTGCTGTTTTAACAACTTGCAAGTAATGCCTGTAACCATAGCCGCCTATGCCTACATAATCATCTTGATAAGCTGAAATTACAACATTGTTAACAGAGGATTCCGCACTTTCTTCAATGGAGCGAAGTTTTGAATAAACTAACAATCCGCTTTGGCCTGCTGCAGATTTTGATACTAATGTAGCACATATTGGGCCATCATCCGTATCTTCAGTGTATTGTTCACACCAAAGTTTTATCCAAGCCAATGAATAGGCTGCATTTTCTGCTGTTAGGCCTAATGCGTCGGCATCTGCACTAACTTCATCAACTATCGGTTGGAAATAAGCTTTTTGATCATCACTTAGGGCATCAAAGGCTGCCTTCATATAGTTTGCATATTTTTCATGGGTTAACATGTACAGGAAGTTTTTACCTACAAGCTCGCTGTTTACGCCCATGAATAATGGTGCGGAACCTTCAGCAACAAATTCCCACGCATTGTTGATTGCTGTACCATCTGTGTTGTTTACCATGAAAACTTTATTAAGGGTTTGTAGTGTTAAAGGATTACCTGCGCCTTCAACATCAACGCCTTCCGCATTTTTCCAATCCAATGGAATAAAGTTTAACAGGTTGCCTGTATTTACCATTTTGCTTTGAATCTGGTTGCCGTCTTGTATAAGGGTCATTGAGTAAATATGCTGTGCACTTTTAATATCAGCATTAAGGGTTGTGAAAATAGAGTTGTTTTTAGGTTGTGACCACTCTATTGTGCCTGTATAGTTAGGGTCTATGCTCTTTAGTTTTTCAACAAAGGATGCACCTGCAGTTTTACCGCGGCTTGAGTTACCTATACCATAAAGGATTTGCCCGTTGGACTCCTCAATAGCTTTTTTATAAAGCTCCTCATTTGTCATTTGTTCCGCTTGCTGAATTATTGATTCAATATCTTCAGCAAAAGCTGTAAATGATACCAAAGATAACATCATTGCAAGGCTAAGTATAATTGCGAGAAATTTTTTCATAAATTTACCTCCAAGTTTTTTAATTTTTATTCATACCAGATTTGACTTGATTATAGTTCTAACTTGATATTTTGTCAACAATAAATCAAGAAATTGTAAAGAGTTTGTAAAGAGCTTTTTGAAATAAAAAGGCCTTTAAAGATGCTTTATTTATTTGAAAAACTTAAATGCATTAAAAAACAGCTAATTCATAGCTGTTTTTTACCTATTGTTTTTTTATGGCTCATATATTCTTATGCTCATTGTGTTAAAGCCTTCATATTCAACACTTAAATCATAGCCATCCTTGTTTTTTGCACTAAAATAATCATTATATTTATACACATCCACATTGAAACCCTTTTCTTTGCAAGCATCTACATAGTCATTAAAATCTTCAATAGTAGTATTAGCAATATATATATCAAAGCCATTTGAAGATTCCCATTTTATATTGCCCATGTTAGACTTCGGTATAGGCAACACATTACCAAATTTACTTGTTGGCCATTTTATTTGACTTGTTTTTATAGGCGCTCTAAAGCGAATGCTTAATTCCTTATTTTTAGCATAATAGCCAACATCAATAAAATAGCCGGCTTTATTAAAGGCCTTATAGCTGTTTGTATATGATTCACTATCTACATCATAGCCCATATCCTTACTGTCTTTTATATATTTTGTGTAATTAGACTGTGTGGCCTTAGGAATTTTTATACTTAGTTCTTCAAGGCTGTTTAAATATACAAGCATTTTATCTAAAGGAGCCGGAGGCAAATACTCTGCAAGCAAAATATCCTCATTCCAGTTAATTTTTATGGCTTTGCTAATATTGGGTTCCGTACCAAGTTGTAAAAAGCTTATAAAAAACAGAATAAGCCCTAAAAACCAAGGAATAAGCCTAATATTCGGCTTGTTTTCCTTAATTACCTGACTGCCAAAAAGATAAGTTATTATTAGCATTATTGTGCTCAAAAAGCTAAATATGCCTAAACCTATCCTTCTATCGCTCAAGGCTGTACCGGCTACAAGCAAGCTGAAAATTATTAATACAATTACAACTTTACTGAATTTACTTTTTTTGAAAGCCAAGGCATTTGCTTTAGCTATTTCCTTATCAAGCTTTTTTGATTCCAACTTTAGGCGCTCAACTTCCAACTTTTCCTGCCTATCGGCTTCTTTTTTCAAACCTTCAACAATAAAAGTGGATTTACAATATTGACATTCTACAGTATCTTTATCGGAGTCAATTTTTAACTTTGCTCCACAATTTTGACACACTACAGATAAAAGCTTGGATTTTTTGTTTATCATTTTAATCTTCCTTGTTAAATTAATATTTACACTGTTTAATTATAGGATACAAAACAAGCTTTATCAACTGTCAGGAAAAATTAAAAGAGCTTAAATTATAAAAAATTCAAGCTCTTTTACTATATTAATAATTTACCTTGAGCATTTCTTGGGGCCTTTATTCCCAATTGTTCATCAGTTCTCCCAATGTGGTTTCGCCCCAACTATAATTTGTTAAATAGCTGCCTTTAAATGATTGAGAATATTCTTCCTTGCCGGAAAGATAATCATATAAATCACACTGAACTTTCTCCATTACTATACGGCGTTTCCCGTCAACGGTTTCGATAACATCAGGTATTCCATATTCTTCCAAGGTGTTCTTCAATCTGAGGGCAACCTTGCGGTATCTGGAAAAGGTTACGGTGTTGGCAGGTTCATCCTCCCACAAAAAGCTGATAGCTTCTTCCGATGTAACAAAACCGCCTTTACGATCTACAAGAAAAGCAAGCAACTCCTTGGATTTCTTGTTACGAAACGCAATAGGCTTATCACCAACAAACACATCAAAATATCCGAAGGTACGAATGAAAACGGCTCTATTTTCAGGCAATCTTTGTTTATCATTAGGCTCGGTATCTTCTACATCATAGAGCATAACATAACGGGTTGAGGAGCCGCTCGGTTCTTTTTGGGAACAAATTGCCTTAATTTTACGTTCCTTTTCGGTTTTATAATCAAAATATGTAAATTCCGCCTCTCCGGTTCTTAAAAGTTCTGCATAGTCTTCATAAGAAGCTTCACTATATGCAACAAAATTTTCTAAGGGCGTATAGCGCTCCGTAAGAGGAATCCATTCCTCCTGTGTATATCCGAAGAACTCGCTTACATTTTCACTGGCGTAAAGAGGCTTTACCATTCCCTCCGGTGATATTTCAAAAGCGGCAATACCGTCGGAAAACCGCATAACTAAATCCCGTATATCTTCTTTCAAGTTATCGTTTTCCGCTTTCAAATCTTCCGTACTGGATGTATCCTGCATTTTACGGCAGCAATAAAAACTTACAGATTCATCTATCTTAATGAAAATTCCCATATACTGATTTATACTTCCGTCTGAGGAAAGGGAATCATATATAATTTGCGGGGGTTTATCATCTTTTTTATACAATCTTTTTTGATAGAAATCCTTGAAAAAGCTGCGAACATTATTTTGATTTTCAGGTGAAATAAAAGAAACAAGCCATTTTTCCAAAGCATCATCAATTTGCATTGCAAGATTTTCAAATTTTTTGAAGAATGATTCTTCCTCACAATGTAAACACTTTACGGTATTGGTATCTAAATTAAATTCAAAAATCTTATCATAAACATCTGTAAGAGCCTTCAAATAGCGTTTGTTTTCATTATCTTTCTTTGCTTTATAGCGCTCTGTAATGTCCATACAAACGCTCTGGAATTCCTCCTCACCCTGTTCATTTATGCTTTTTGTAACCCAACCGAATATATGAGCACGGGTACCGTCACAGCGAAGTATGGTCATTTCACCTGCAATGGGCGTTTCTGCAGAATATACCCTGTTGAGATATTTGGAAAATCTACGACGCTCCTCCATGGGAATCATCAAGAAGATGTTGCTTTTATACATTTCCAAATAGTCCAATTCTCCGTCTTTGGCCTCAGGAAAGCGCATAAACTCAATCATCTTGCTATTGATATACGTTACTTTCGGTTGTTTTTCACAGGTATAGCTCAAAAATCCACAGGGAATTGTTTCGTTCAAAAACTGCAAATTATCGTTTTCGTTTCTTATATCGGTAATATCCGTTAAAACGGAATTCCCTACAAGGCTTCCATCCTTCAGCTTTTTAGACGTTATAGTATCCCTTACATATATAATTGTACCGTCTTTTTTTATAAGGCGGTACTCATCTGTAAGGGTTTGCTCTTTCAATGCTATATTATTTATAAATTCGGAATACTTTTCCCTATCGGCAGGGTGAACCATTTGTGCATAAAGATCCCTGCTGTCATCCAGCAGATCTTCTTTGCGGATGCCCAACATTTCGCACAGATTATTGCTTACATAATTCAGGTGAATAGGGGTATCCAATACATACTGATGAAAACCGCTGACTTGATGGCTAAGTATTTCCTCCATATTTTTTAACTTATTGTTCATAGTAACTCCTTTTGCAGAGTATGCTTCTTTGTTTGCGAGAATTACACATTATTAATTATATCATAAATTTATAAAGAATTTTGACTGCGAAGCACAGTTTTTTGAATTTTTCCGCTTATAGTTTTAGGCATTTCTTTTACAAACTCAATCAGACGAATCCACTTATACTCAGCAAGTTTCTGATTACAGAAATTCTTTATCTCCAATTCAAGCTCAATAGAGGGAGTGTATCCTGCCCCAAGAACAATAACCGCCTTTATTGCCTGCCCCCTGAGGGAATCCGGCACACCTATTACACTGCATTCAACTACGGTAGGATGCTCCATCAACACGTTTTCTACTTCAGAGGGACCTACACGGAAACCTCCGGTTTTTATAATATCGTCAAAGCGTCCATGGAACCAATAGTGGCCGCTTTCATCCATATAAGCCGCATCGCCTGTATGATACACACCGTCTCGCCATACATAGTTATACTGTTCCTCATTGTCAAGATATGATGTAAACACACCTAACTGCTTACCGTCCTTTTCGGGAACAATTACAATTTCGCCAATTTCACCTACTTCAACAGGCTTGCCGTCTTTTCCCCTAAGTTCAATGTTGTAAAAGGGAGAGAGAGTTCCCATTGATCCTTCTACAACTTCGTTCCCCTTGAAGTTTGCTATCAAAAGGGTTGTTTCCGTTTGTCCATATCCCTCGCATAGGGATAATCCCGTTCGCTTAGTAAATTTTCTAAACACTTCCGGAGCCAACATTTCACCCGCTGTTGAAGCATGTTTAAGTGTTGGCATATCAGGAATACCCTTGCGCACAAGATAACGATAAATTGTAGGCGGCGCACAGAAAGATGTTACTCCATATTGGTTTATAACATGTGTAAGCTGTTTAGGGTCAAAATTGTCAAAATCATATACCATTACGGCACTGCCAACAAGCCACTGTCCATACATCTTTCCCCAGGATGCTTTTGCCCAACCGGTTTCCGCAACGGTAAAATGAAGGCCGTTATCTTCCGCCTGCTGCCAATATTTAGCTGTAACTATATGAGCCAGCGGATAGCTGTGTTCATGTATTACACCCTTTGGATTGCCGGTAGTGCCCGAGGTAAAATACAGCATCATAGGGTCGCTCGCCAAAGTAGCAATACGCTCAAATTCCTCGCTTGCACTTTCCATTGCAACAGTCAGGTTTTCAAATTCTTCAACGTTTTCCTGTACGCACCATAATTTTGCAAACATGTTTGCCTGTTTAAGAGCCTCTAAAACCTTTTCAGGTACATCGTTATGGGTAGTACAAATAATCGCTTTGGCTTTTGAAGCATTTAAGCGATAAACAAAATCGCTTACCGTTAGCATATGGGTGGCGGGAATCATTACAGCGCCCAATTTATGCAAAGCAAGGGCTGCAAACCAATATTCATAATGGCGTTTAAGAACAAGCATAACATGGTCTCCATGACCTATACCTGCAGAACGAAAAACATTCGCCATTTTATTGCTGTATTTTTTAATATCGGAAAAAGAAAAGAAACGTTCTTCATTTTCTACATTACACCATACAAGGGCTCTTTTATCAGGTGTTTCTTCTGCTATTTTATCAACAACATCATAAGCAAAGTTGAAGTTGTCGGGATAATCTAATATCATTTTTTTAAGATTACCGTTTTCATCGATAATCTCTTTGCAGTATTTTTTATATATGCTCATTATTACTCCTTAATAATCGCATTGACACCGATTTTACGGAATCTGTCATAGCGATTTTGAGTTAAATCAACATCTTTTACCAGCTCTTTCAGTTCTTCAATTAAAAGAACACGAATACGGTCATAAAATTCTTTTGTACCGATATCCTTCTCCGATAAAATTCTTTCTATAACTTCAAGACTCTTTGCATCTTCGGCAGTCAATTTTAAACTTTCCGCCGCAGTTTCAGCTTTTGAAGAATCTTTCCAAAGAATGCTCGCACAGCCTTCGGGAGAAATAACCGAATATACGGCATTTTGAAGCATCCAAACTCTATCGGCAACAGCAAGGGCCAATGCACCACCGCTGCCTCCTTCACCAATTAAAATAGAAATTACGGGAACACATAGTGTTGACATTTCCATAAGGTTCTCGGCAATTGCCTGCCCTTGCCCTCTTTCCTCGGCTCCTATGCCACAACAGGCTCCGGAGGTATCAACAAAACAGATTATTGGTCTGCCGAATTTTTCAGCTTGTTTCATTAAACGAAGGGCTTTACGGTATCCTTCCGGCTGAGGAGCGCCAAAATTACGATAGTTACGCTCCTTTGTTGTGCTGCCTTTTTCAATGGCAATAACGGTTACAGGATATTCATCCAGCTTTGCAATGCCGCCAACAATGGCAGGGTCATCCGCAAAACGACGGTCTCCATGAAACTCCATAAAGCCTTTAAAAATGTTTTTTATATAATCAAGCCCTGTAGGTCTTTTATTATCCCGGGCAAGTTTTACACGATCATATGCTACATCGCTCATATTACAGCCCTCCCATTGTGCATTTTAAGAAGCTCTGTCAAGTATTTCTTTTGGTTGGAGCGAAGAACTATACTGTCTATAAAGCCATGTTCCAGTACAAATTCCGACTTTTGAAACCCTTCAGGAAGGGCTTTTTTTGTGGTTTGTTCTATTACCCTTGCCCCTGCAAAACCCACAGTTGCTCCCGGTTCCGCCAAAATAATATCAGCGGCCATAGCAAAGCTGGCGGTTACTCCGCCAGTTGTAGGGTCAGTTAATACGGCAATATACAAGAGCCCCGCATCGCTGTGGCATTTGACTGCAGCTGTAGTTTTAGCCATTTGCATCAGGGATAAAAGGCCCTCCTGCATGCGTGCTCCGCCCGAAACGGTAAAACCGACAACAGGTAAACGATGTTGCAAGGCATATTCAAAAAGCCTGGTAATTTTTTCTCCAACGGCGCTGCCCATACTGCCCATCATAAAATAGGACTCCATAACGAACAAACAGCATTTTTGCTTACCAATCATAGCTGTGCCGCATACTACAGCTTCTTCCTCATTACTTGCAACACGAACGGTTTCAACCTTATCCTTATATCCGGGAAAATCTAAAGGGTTATCCGCTTTTATACCGGAAAACAACTCCCGAAAACTACCTTTATCAGTAATTATATTAATACGTTGGCGTGCTTTCATCCTGAAATGATAACCGCAGGGACAAACAAGATCGCTCGCCCAAAGGCGGCTTAAAGGTATATCTTTACGGCAATTCGGGCAGTTTTTTTCAGGCTCAAGGGCATCTCGCTGCACAGGAGCGGAAGTACGACCGCCTTCTTCCAATTTGTTTTTAGGCTTTAAAAAATTAATCCATGCCATTTAATCACCTATTTCCCATAAATGTTAAATCATATTTACCGGAGATGAAGCGTTCATCCTCCACAATACTAAGTTGTTCCTTTATATTTGTAGGTATTCCGTCAATTACTAATTCACACAATGATGCCCGCATTTTGCGCAGTGTTTCTTCCCTGGTTTTAGCATATACAATCAGCTTACCTATTAAGGAATCATAGTAGGGTGAAACGACTGTGCCTTTAATTAAACAGGTATCAAATCTAACGGATGGACCGCCAGGTACATGAATCATATTCAGTGTTCCGCAGCTGCCTGCATTTATGCGGCATTCAATAGCGGAGCCCTCAATTTTAATATCTTTTTGCGTAAAATTAAGTGGAATTCCGGCGGCAATTCTAATTTGCCATTTCACAAGATCATAGCCTGTCAACATTTCCGTAACACAATGCTCCACCTGTAAACGAACATTCATTTCCATAAACCAGAAGTTGCCCTCACGGTCAAGAAGGAATTCAAGAGTGCCTGCACCCACATAGCCTATCTTTTTTACCGCCTCTACAGCAAGTTCCATAATCTTTTTGCGTTGCTCGCTGTTAACAGCGGGTGAGGGAGTTTCCTCCAATAGCTTTTGATTTCTTCTTTGCAGTGAGCAGTCACGGTCACCAAGGCAAACGGCATTACCGTGCTCATCGGCAAGAATCTGCAGCTCCACATGCCTTGCAGGAAAAATATATTTTTCAATATATACGCTGCCATCGCCAAAGGCGCTTATTGCTTCCGTTGTTGCCTGATGATAGGCATCATCCAATTCATCCTTGTTATGAATTAAGCGTATACCGCGTCCACCGCCTCCCGCACAGGCTTTTAACATTATAGGGTAACCTATTCTATCGGCTGCCCATCTTGCTTCTTCTACAGATGTAACTGCCTTTGTGCCGGGAATTACGGAAAGACCTGCATTTTGCATTAATTCTTTTAATATGGCTTTATCGCTTAGGCGTTCCATACTTTCAGGATTAGGGCCTATAAATACCAAGCCGTTCTTTCTGCAAAGCCTTGCAAAATGTGCATTTTCAGAAAGAAATCCGTAACCGGGATGAATAGCCTGAGCACCTGCCAAAATGGCGGTATTTATAATTTGGTTTTCATTCAGATAGCTTTCCGAAGCTTCAGGCCCTCCTATACAGTAGCTTTGGTCAGCAAGGGCAACATGCAGGGCATTTTTATCCACCTCGGAATAAACAGCCACCGTAGCCACGCCCATCTCCTTACAAGCCCTAATTATACGAACAGCAATTTCGCCACGGTTGGCGATCAGTATTTTTGAAAACATAGTTTACGCTCCTGTGATTGCGAAGGAAAATTCAGCAGATGCACAAAGCCTGTTATCCACCTTGATTGTCCCTTCAGCAAAATAGAAGGGATGCTTTACTCTTTTAATATGGCATTGTGTTTCTATGGTATCCCCCGGTTTTACGGGAGAACGGAATTTTACATTGTTAAGACCTGTATAAACCGACAACTCTCCTTCTTTAATTGCATCCTTAACCAATATGCAAGCGGACTGAGCCAGTATTTCACATAAAATAACACCGGGGACTATGGGATTGCCGGGGAAATGACCTTTTAAAAAAAACTCATCGCCACGTACGGTATAATGCCCTATGGCAACACCATCTTTAGTTTCCACATCGTCAAGCAAAAGCATATTGTCTCTGTGAGGCAGTATTTTCATTATTTCTTCTCTATTCATATCCCTACCTCTTTATACGGAACAGTTCCGTACCGTACTCTACAATTTGACCGTTGGTAACACAAACCTCTGAAATTATACCATCTTCCTCGGCAGTAATTTCGTTCATAAGCTTCATTGCCTCAACAATACAAAGTATTTGACCTTTCTTAACATTGTCGCCTATGGAAACATAGGGAGTCGCATTTTCAGCGGGAGCCACATAGAATACACCTACCATGGGGGATTTTATGCTTATATAATCTTTATTTTCGGGTATTGTCTGTACGCTTTCGGTAGATTCGGGAACAGAGTGCACTATTTCTTTTGCTGATACGGAAACAGAGCGTTCTAAGCGAACTTTGCTGTTTTCTTCCGTAATCTCAAGCCCGGTAAGTCCAAGTTCTTTCATCAATTCAGCATATTTGCGGATATCTGTTTCTTTCATCTATTTTACCTTTCTAAACGCAAGGCAAGCATTATGACCGCCAAATCCTAAAGAGTTGGAAAGCGCCAATGTAATATCCGCCTTTACTGCAGTATTAGGCACATAATTCAAGTCACAATTTTCATCTTGCTCCTTCAAGTTAATAGTAGGCGGAATAATTCCCTCATTTAGCGCAAATAGGCAAGCCATAGCTTCTATTGCACCTGCAGCCCCCAACATATGCCCCGTCATGGACTTTGTAGAGCTAACAAAGGCTTTTTTTGCATTGTCCTCGCCAAGGGCTTTTTTTATTGCCAATGTTTCAACAGCATCATTTAATGGAGTGCCTGTGCCATGAGCATTTACATATACGGTATCATTTTCGGTATATTTAGCCTCTTTCATTGCATCTATCATTGACTGAGCGCCGCCACGGGCTTCGGGATGGGGTGCTGTAATATGGTGGGCATCACAAGTGGAGCCGTAACCGCACACCTCGCCGTAAATCTTGGCACCACGAGCCTTTGCATGCTCGTATTCTTCAAGCACAAGAGCCACAGCACCTTCGCCTATTACAAAGCCACCTCTGCGCTTATCAAAGGGCAAGGATGCCTCATCGGGATTTTCTGAAGTGGAAAGAGCCTGCATATTTACAAAACCTGCAACAGCGGAAGGAACAACAGCCGCCTCTGTACCGCCTGTAATAACGGCATCCGCATAACCGTGACGTATAAGGCGCATAGCCTCACCTATGGCATTGGAGCCGGAAGCACAGGCGGTAATCGTGGGCATGGCGGTGCCACGGCAGTCGTGACGAATTGCAATCATGCCCGCTGCCATATTGCTTATCATCATGGGTATAAACAGTGAAGAAACACGACGAGGGCCTTTTTCCAACAGCTTTGTATGTTCCGTTTCAAATGTGCCTATACCGCCTATACCTGTGCCGAATATTACGGCAAAGCGTTCCGGCTTCACAGTATTTTCTATTCCGCTTTCATCTACCGCCTGCTGTGCGGCAGCTATGGCAAACTGTGTACAACGGTCGGTACGTAAAGTTTCATTTACCTCTAAATATTCCTTAGGGTCAAAACCTTTAACCTCAGCACCCAGCTTTGCCTTGAATTTTTCCGTATTGAAAAGTGTAATGGGAGCAATGCCGTTTTTGCCGCTTTTCAAGCCTTCCCATGTATCGGCAACATTGTTTCCCAAAGGGGTGATTGCACCTATACCGGTTACAACTACTCTTCTTTTTTCACTCATAATTTTTCTCCTTACATGGCGATGCCGCCGTCTACGCGAAGGACTTCGCCGGTTACATATTTTGCAGCAGCAAGGTATGCCACTGCATCTGCAACATCATCCGTTTCGCCCATTTTCCCAAGGGGAATCATCTTTAGAAGCGGATTATCCGTATGGTCATCCGTCATATCCGTTACGATAAAGCCGGGGGCTACTGCATTGCAGCGAATACCTTTTGGTGCAAGCTCTTTTGCAACGGATTTTGTAAGCCCTATAAGGCCTGATTTAGATGCCGAATAGTTGCATTGCCCCGCATTGCCCATAATGCCGGAAACCGATGTAATATTAATAATACAGCCCTCACGCCCTTTTATAAATAAACCCGACAGATGACGAATCATATTAAAAGCGCCTTTAAGGTTGGTATCCAAAACGGCATCGTAATCTTCTTCTTTCATCATGGCAATAAGGCCATCGCGGGTAATACCGGCATTGTTTACAAGAATCTGCACCATGCCGAAGTCGGCTTTAATTTTTGCAACGGTTTCCTTTGTTGCCGCAAAATTTGCCACATCGCATTGATAGGCCTTAGCTTCTACGCCGTACTCCTGCTTGCATTTATTGCAAACATTTTCTGCAGCAGCTTTATTTCCGGCATAAATTACCGCAACATTTACACCTAAGGCTGCCAACTTATATACAATTGCTTCCCCTATGCCACGGGAGCCTCCTGTTACAACGGCATTTTTTCCCTTTAACACGCTTCCACCTCCGCAATATATTCCGCAATATTTACAGCCTTTACATAAGCGCTTATTTTTTTAATCATATTGCTAAGGGTTTTACCGGGACCTATTTCAATGAAAGTATCCACACCCTCCGCTATCATATTGCGAATGATTTTTTCCCATTGCACGGGATTACATATTTGTTTGGATAGCAAGCCCACAAAATCATTACCATAGGGCTCAGCCGTCATATTGGAATATAATGTAATATTTCTTTCATTTATATTAACGTTTGCCAATTCTTCAGCAAAGGCCTTTGCCGCTTCATTCATAAAGGGAGAATGAAATGCGCCCTTTACTTTAAGCGGTATAGCTCTGCCACCTGCCGCTTTTACATCGGCAAAAAAATCCGTCATCTGTGAAGATAGCCCTGAAACTGTAATTTGCCCGGGACAGTTAAAGTTTACAGGGTAAACATCGGAGTACTTGTTGCATTCTTCCTGCACCTGTTCAGGTGTAAGTTTAATAACCGCAGCCATAGAGGTATCAAATTTTTCAGCCTCATGCTGCATAATTTCTCCGCGCTTGCAAACAAGGCGGAAACCCGTATCATCATCAAATGCTTCGCTAACTGTAGCTGCAACCACCTCACCGAGGGAAAAACCCGCAAGCACATCGGGAACAATTCCTTTATCGATTAATACCTTTGCCGCTGCCAATTCCATTGCAAAAAGGCAGGGTTGAGTATTTTTTGTTTCCTTCAATTCTTCTTCCGTGCCGTAAAAGCATTGGGAAGAAGTGCCCGGGCGAAGCCCGTCGCATAAATCAAAAACTTTTTTGGCAAGGGGATATTTTTCATAAAGGTCTTTTCCCATGCCGGGATATTGGTCGCCTTGACCTGAAAATACAAATGCTATTTTACCCATTGTGATGCCCTCAGAAGGATTTGCTCAGCTTCCTCCATAACTTCCTTAACAATTTCTGCCGCAGGCTGTTCTTTTTTCACCATAGCGGCAACCTGACCGGAGAGGAAACAACCCTTTTCGTTATCACCCTCTTGAACAGCCAGCCTTAATGCTCCTGCACCCAAGGCTTCCAATTCTTCATCCGGCATACCGCCATACTCCGCTTTGGAATAATCCCTTGCAAAGGGAGTTCTTAAACTGCGTACAGGGTGACCTAAGCGCTTCCCCGTTACCATGGTACAAAGGTCTGTAGCCTTTAGAATTTTTTCCTTATATATAGGATGAATGGTACACTCGTTTGCGCTTAAAAAACGGGTACCCATCTGTATACCCTGAGCACCGAGCATAAATGCTGCGGCAACGCCTCTGCCGTCTGCAATGCCGCCTGCCGCAATAACGGGCAATGTGGTAGCATCACAAATTTGGGGAACTAATACCATAGTGGTAAGTTCGCCCACATGACCACCGCTTTCGCCACCCTCTGCAATAAGAGCGGATGCACCAAGGCGAGTCATCAACTTTGCCATGGCAACGGATGCTACAACGGGAATAACCTTAATACCTGCAGCAAGCCATTCCTTAATATATTTGGAAGGATTGCCGGCACCTGTGGTAACAACTCCCACTTTTTCTTCTATAACAACTTTTGCCACTTCATCCACAAAGGGGCTCAGCAGCATAATATTTACACCTATGGGTTTATTGGTGATACTCTTTGCAACTTTAATTTGCTCCCTCACATATTCACCGGGAGCGTTACTTGCCGCAATAATGCCAAGACCGCCACCGTTGGAAACGGCAGCGCCCAGTTTGCCATCAGCGATCCAAGCCATACCACCTTGAAATACGGGGTATTCAATACCCAGCATTTCACAAATTGCTGACTTAATCATAAGCATTAAGCCTTTTTGCTTTGGATGAATTTATCCAAATCGTCTATGGTTTCTACTTTTTGATCCAATTCAATTTCGATGCCTATTTCATCTTCAAGACTCATAAGCATTTCAACTGTATCAAGGGAATCGATACCAAGATCATAAAACTTGCTTTCCGGTTTTACAGTAGAAATATCGCAGCCTGTGCGTTCAGAAACGATTTTTGCAATAGCGTCAAAATACATAATAAAATGCCTCCAAATGATTTTTTCAAGCAGTTTCCCACTTGTCAAAGTCCATTTTATCAACTCACCGTTCCAATAAAGTAACTTTTGCGTTCCTAAAGCGTTCCTGATTTGAAATTATTTATAAAAATTTTTATCTAAAATACAATAGCTTAAAAAATGCTTAATATGCAAAAAACTCAATTAAACTAATACTTAGAAACAAAAAGTGGAAGTACATTTTGAAATATGTACTTCCACAAAAATTAAAAAAATTTCTCTTTTAAAAAATATGTATCTGTTTTTCTTTAGTGTGCTTTTCCTTCTATAATATTACTGCAAAGATTTCGGATAGTGCTTCTCTCATTCGGCAGGTTGGCAACTTTTACCATTGCAATATCAAATTTCCATAAATGAACCATATATTATGGAATAGTCTTATTTAATAAAACAAATCTTTACAAATCGATGTGTAATTCTTTACATTTATAGACAAAAAGGGCATTGACTATGGTACGAAACCGTACTATAATTATATTGTACGAAATCGTACAATATTGCAGAGGAGCTTGAGAATGGATAATATAAGGGAAAATGTACGCAGACTTATGTTGGCAATGAACATAGTAGATGAAGTGTTTGCCTATGGTGCCAAAAAAATCGGCATAAGCGAAAATGCCTTATCCCTGCTATATGCCCTTGATGATGGTGAAATTCATACTCAAAGCAAAATTTGTGAAAATTGGCTTATACCTAAATCCACTATAAACACTATAGTTAAGGATTGGGTCAATAAAGGCTATATAGAACTTATTCCCGGCCGTAATATTAAGGAAAAACACTTACAGTTGACGGATTTGGGTAAGGATTATGCAAGCAGTGTGCTGCTTAGTGTATATACCCTTGAGGATTTAGCCCTTATTAAAACTTTAAAAAGCTTTTCTCCGGATTTTATTAATGCTGTGGAAGCTTTTTCATCAAATTTACATGATGAATTTAAAAACTATTTTGAGAAAACTAAGCCCGCCAAACTGCAATAAATATTATATAGAAAGGTTTTGTTAATTTGTTTTCCGGTGTAAAAGCCAAGTCCCTTGTAGTTATTGCCCTAAGCAGTATATTCCTCGCCTTTGGAGTGTGTAATATACATGCTGTATCAAGCGTTACTGAAGGTGGAACATTAGGTGCATCATTATTATTGGATAGGTGGCTTGGTATATCCCCCGCAATTAGTAGTTTAATTTTGGATTTAATTTGCTTCGCAATTGGTTTTAAGCATATAGGTAAAGGTTTTATAGTTTATACAATAACATCCTGTGTAAGTTATTCTGGTGCCTATGCAGTGTTTGAACAATACCCCCAGCTGTGGCCACAAATAGCCAATTACCCCCTGTTAGCCGCCATATTAGGCGCAATATTTATAGGTGTGGGTGCCGGCGTTTGTGTAAGAATGGGTGGGGCTCCCGGCGGTGATGATGCCCTTGCCATGGTAATAAGTAAGCGTACAGGTATGAATATACAATGGGCTTACCTTATAAGCGACATAAGCATATTAGGTCTATCCCTTACATATATACCCTTAAATATGATGATATATTCATTAATTACAGTTTTAATTTCCGGCCAAGTTATAGGCCTTGTACAAAACATAGGTAAAAAGCGCATTGTTAAGGATAAAAAAGCTACAGAGACCCTTGTTGTACCCTTTGCAAATGCTAAATTGGCCTTACACAATCAAGTTACATTTAAATTAAAAATATTGCCTCAAGAGCAATACTTTACAGCTGCTTAAGCGGCTGTTTTTTTATATAAAGATTTTTTGCAATATAAAACCCAACATTTATTTTGTTGGGTTTGTTTAGGCTGATGTGCATTCCCTGCATTACAATTATGTTGTGTTTATTTTATTATATCTTGTATATTGGTTGATTTGGGTATAAGCCATTTGCCTTTGTGTTTGATTGTGCCTGGGATTTTGTTGGTGCGGACAAGGGAACGGATGTATTCCACATTAAGATTATATTCCCTTGCTACTTTATAAGGTGTTGTGTAATTGTTTACATTCACATTCTCCACTTCTTTTACTTCTTCGGCGGGCAAGATTTTTGCATTGTTAGGAACTAACACAAATCCACCTATTTTTACTGCGCCTTCAATTTGATTGTTAAGGAAAAGTCTTGAAGTGTGGGAAGATGAAAAGTTTTGTGCTTTTGCATAATCGCTTAACAACATATAAGGTACTTCCTTACTGTTATCATATTGTGCGTCCAACGGTTGATTGTATTCCGTGTCTTTGTGAACAAACCAGGCAGAGCCTATTTTAATTGCGGGCATACGGTTAGCAACTATCCGCCTATAAACAGCAGCTCTATCTATATTTATTTTCTTTGAGTATTCTGCCAATGTTAGATAATCTTTGATGTTAAATTCCATGATTTCACTCCTTTTATTTCTCAAATTAATTTTTAAAAAAACCTTTGTCTATTTTATCAATATTTCCAAAGCATTTATATACTTTTTAGTCCTTGAAATATCCTTTTCTTTTATGCTTTTTAATCTGCCAAGGTTTAGGTTTTGTATTAAGTCTTGTATTTTTACTTCTTTTGCAATTTCGTTTTTACTTATTAACTGTATGTAATCCATATAAGGAACATTTTTGTTGTGAGTTAATAATAACAAGGCTTCTTTTTGGCTTTCATCAAGGAATATAAAATTCTCAATGGAAAACTTATCGCTATCCTCCAATACATCATGCAGCAATGCAACAACTTTAGCTTTTTTGCTTTTTACCCTTAGGGCAACATTTAAAGGATGCAAAATATAGGGCTTGCCGCTTTTATCCTTTTGTTTATAATGAGCTTTTAAAGCCATAATAAAGGCTTTTAAATAATCTA
>JAAZPT010000441.1 GCA_012797085.1 Christensenellaceae bacterium
CGGCATAAATATAGAGAACGCTGTTTGCCGGCAAATCTATATTTTGAAGATAAAGCTTCAGTTCCAAAGCGCCAGGGGATTGAATAGCGATACGTCTAATTAGACCATAATCGGTATCCATCAACGACTCAGCCGACTCCAGAATATTTTCTGAAAGCGGGCGCGCAACACCAATCCTATAAGGGACTCCGGGTAACCCCCTATTGAGTTCATCTTCCTGTAGCCATGCTTCAATATCAGGATCGGCAAGAATGATACGAGCATCCTCTGGAATCATCTCATGGCCAATGATAACCGATGGTGGAACGCCTCGGTCATTCGCTGCGACAAAACCTGTTACAATAATAAAAGTCAAATAAATAAGTGCAAAACGTTTCATTGTTCACCTCATTTGATAACGCCATAGAACTATTTACAAAAATATTCACCCTTTGTCTATCATATAACAAAGGGTGAATTTAAAATGCTGCCAATGAAAATCAAATTAACGAGATATTATTCAGCCCATCCGAACGTAAATGAATCGATATTACTGATAACTTTACTGAATCTGCTGTCTGTGATTCCTGCAAACCAATTGATATTGAATGCTTCACCACAATTATCAGGCCAGAAAAAGCGAGGTAAAATCTCCTTGATTGTTTGTCCCGGCGGCAAGTAAAGCGGATAATAATCGAATGCACTTGCACCCGGCATACAATAAAATTCTCCATAAACATCTAACACCATGAACAGAACAAGGTCGGTAAATTCTGCAGGTCCTCTATTATTGATCTCCAGTAAACATTCACACATATCGCCTGGATGAAAATAAATAGATGGCATGTGTATTCTTAGAACAATATCCGCTGCCGGTGGCTGAGTGGGATAAGGTGTAGGTGTCGCAACAGGGGTTTTCATGGGGTAGTCCGGTGTTGATGTCGGCGGAGCTGGAGTTGAGGTGGGAATTACTGGAGTTGCAGTTGGAGATTGCGGGGTGGAAGTGGGCTGAGGTGTCGAGGTGGGGATCGGGGTATTGGAAGGTTTCTGTGTCGGAGTTGATGTTGGTTGAGGAGTTGATGTTGGTCGAGGTGTCGAAGTCGGCGGTTTTGGTGTCGATGTCGGCTTAGGCGGTGTGTTTGTGGGCTGAGATGTCGAGGTGGGGATCGGGGTATTGGAAGGTTTCTGTGTCGGCGTATCAGGAAGCGGTGTCTGTGTGGAGGTATAAGTCGGGAATGGCGTATGGGTTGGGAAAGGAGTGTAGGTGGGGAAAGGTGTATGGGTTGGGATGGGCGTGTGCGTCGGGAGAGGTGTATTCGTCGGGAGAGGTGTCGGTGTTGCCGTAGGCATCGGAGCGTGCGTTGGTGTCGCTGTCGGCTCCGGCTCTCTGTAATAGAGCCCCAGATGCGGATTTCCCCATAAATTCCATTCAGCTATTTCATATTTATTATAATACCAGCCGTTTTGTTGATAATTCTTGGCAAGAGCATATTGTAGTGCAGCACCCTGTGTGTAATTTCCTGATGTAACAGCGTCGGAGAAATAATAATCAAACGACTGACTGGAACCATCGGCAGGGCCGGACCATCCATGGGTGCCATAAGCAACTTTTGTTGCGCCTACATAGCCAACACCACCATTTTCCAGAAAATATTGCCCAAGGTTTTTGTAAGCCGTATCACTGGTACTGCAGGCATCGGCTATCACGATGGCCGGATAGTCGTTCGAAATAGAACTACATAATGAGCCGGACCAGAAATAATCTGAGCTAAATCCCATTTGATAAACCGCAGTCTCAGAACCATGACCCGCTAGATTAGCAAACGCAAAATGATTTGACGTCCAAACATTTTTTGCATTTGTCCGAGTCAAAGGATAATCGCAGGAATAGGAAGAACTCACCGTCGAGTTTTTCTCATACAGTTTTACTTTTGTCCAAGACTGCATATGAGGCCGACTCATGATCTTTTCCATTAAAACTGCCGTATCGGTATCACTCCAGAAAAACGAACCTAGAA
>JAAZPT010000299.1 GCA_012797085.1 Christensenellaceae bacterium
AGGACCGAACGCGGATTCTCCCCCGCGACTTTCACCCAGAGCCAGCCGAGCGCGAGCAGGATGATGAAGATCAGGGAGGAGGAGGCGAGGATTTCCCCCAGCGCCTGGGAGGAGAGGGCGCTGGTGCTGACGCTGTGGAAGATGAGGGCGGGCAGCAGGACATCGGTGGTGATGTTGACGAGGCTCGTCGCATCCACGTCGAAGCGATGGGCATAGAGGAGCCGCCGCCAATGGCTATAAGGCCGTTGCATTTATTTTGTTTATATAGGGAAAGGGCTTCCTCCACATTATTTACTGTAGGGTTCGGCTGAGTTTTATCGTAAAGGGTGAATGCAACGCCGTTATCATTAAGCACCTTTTCAAGGGGAGCTATTAAGCCGTTATTTACTATGCCTTTATCGGTAACAACAAGCAATGACGTTATTTTTTCCCTTTTAAACACGTCCCCCAGCTGAGAAATTGAATTTATAATCTTAGGTTGTCTATAGGAAAGTATGGGCATTGCCAGCCTGAAAGCTATTTGAACAATTCTATAGAATATTGATTTTATAAAAAACATAATAATTTATTTGCCATACCTGTTTGCAACCATTTCCAAACTATCGCTAATAATGGAAAGGCTGCGATAAAAGGCTTCCCTTTCTTCTTTTGTTAAGTCTGTACTAATTTCATCAAGTACATCATTTATTTTATCGGATATTTTTTTGCCGACCACAAGGCCTTTTTCAGTAAGCACACATGGGCTTTTATATCGTTTTGTACTTTTGGATTCATAGTTTACATAGCCGTTTTTTTCAAGATAATCGAGGGAACGGGATATTGTAGCTTTATCTTCCTCACAGCGCTCACAAAGCTCTGTAGCTGTTATATTATCCTTGGAGAAAAGATAATACAGGCAGGAAATATGGGCACTTCTTAATTTATATGATGCCATTTCCTGATTTTTTATTTTACGAATATTACGGCTTATTCTGTTTATCAAAACGGAAAAAGTTTCATATCTTTCCTGCATAATCATGCTCCCTTCTGTCAAATTTGTTGAAGTTTCAACAAGAGTAAAGATTAGCATAAAGTTGTTGAAAAGTCAACAAGTTTTAAGTATTAATTAAAAGAAGAAAAATTTGTGTTTTGATTATTGTTTTTAATGTATAATTAGAAATATAAATTGGGCTTAAATTGTTGGTAAGTATTTAGGAAAGCTGATTAAGTAAAAATATATTTTAATAAATTTATTGCATATGAGAAAAGCATGGATATTAAAGTTGAAGAGGCCTTTATTGATGATTATGATATGGTTGTAAAGATAATGAATCAGGTGCAGCAAATGCATGTGGAATGGAGACCTGATATTTATAAGCCTAATAAAAATTTAATTTCTATTGCTGAGTTCAAAGAGGCTATTTTAAGCAATACTTTTTATGTTGCCGAGATTGAAGAAAAAGTGGTTGGTATACTTGGAATAAGGTTTATTCATGTTGATTATGTTTAAAAGGATTGAAATTTGGCTGTTTTTTATAAAATATTAATATAGTATTTTTAGAGGTGTTAAAATGGAAATAAAATTATTAGAGGGCATAAGTGAATTAAATTCAAGTATGCTATGTGAATGGTCAAACACTAAAGGAGAAGCCTTTCATGAGCAATGGTTGGGGAATAAAATAGCTTATCCTTTAGACAATAACAAAATAAAAGAATTGGAAAATTTATTTTCTATATTTTATGATGATGAATTTATCGGAGTTATACAAAAAGTAAGGGTGGATGGCGATAATGTTCATATTGGAAGATTTGTTATAAACCCTCAAAAAACAGGTTTGGGATTGGGAAAAAAGGCATTGTAAGAATTTATAAAATCAATATTTAATGATATTAAAATTAAAAGTATTACATTAATGGTTTATGATTATAATAAAAATGCAAAGCGATTATATGAAAACCTTGGTTTTAAAATAAATGAAATAATAGAAGATCCAAAAAAACATTATATTATGAAAAAATACAGGTAAGTTTATCAAGCTAATGGAGAATATCTATGATAAATTTAAAAGAAACAGGCTCGGAATTTTTAGATAAAATTAGAACAAGCCTGAATAATTTATTTTTGTAAATGAATTTTGTGAATGAGGTTATTAAATGGAAATAAGAAGATTTAAAAAAGAAGATGCAAACGAGGTATCAGCCCTAATAATAAAAACCCTTAGAACATCTAATATAAAAGATTATTCAGCGGAACACATAGAAAACTTGGTTAAAGGTTTTAAACCTGAAAATGTTTTGGAGAGAGCAATAAATACTAATCTTTATATTGCATTATATGAAGAAAAAATAGTAGGCTGTGGAGCAATAGGCTCCTATTGGGATAAAATTGATGAAAGTGCCTTGTTTACAATATTTGTTCTGCCGGAATATCAGGGCAAAGGGATAGGCAAAGCCATTGTTCAAACTTTGGAGCAGGACGAATTATTTTTAAGGGCTAAAAGAATAGAGCTTGCCGCATCTATTACAGCAACACCCTTTTATAAAAAATTGGGCTACAGTTATAAAAACGGTATTACTAAACCCGATGATGAGGGATTATTAAGATTGGAAAAGTTTAGGTAATTTTTTTGAATGAGAGGTTTATTCATGTTTAAAAAATACAAATTCGGTTTTGATATTTGGGCATTATTATTGTTTTTAATTATTATGGTGCCTAACTTTATTTGGTTGGCAATCCCCGCACCAAAGGATATTTTAAGGGTGGATTCCACAACAAAAACAATAGATACAATTACAGCTGTATTTCAATTTGTTATGATTGCAAGCTTGTGTTTTATAAAAAACAGCAAATGTAAAAAAATAAGCATAAACCCTCTTATTGTAAGCGCTATATTTTGCTGTGTTTTGTACTATTTAAGTTGGCTTGCATATTATAATGGCTTTGTAGGCACAATTATTATATTGGGTTTGACAGTTCCCCCATGCTTGGCTTTTTTGTTATATGCAATGGACAGAAAAAATATAATTGCAATAATTTCTGTTCTGTTTTTTACGGTTGGCCATTTAATATATGCTGTCGTGAATTTTATAGTTTAAGATGTGTCGTTAAAACAAATTAAATTTTAGGAAATACATATGATTTTACATGTTATTAAATGAAAGTATCAGATAAATAAATTTCTATCTTTTAAAAAATATATAAATTTAA
>JAAZPT010000300.1 GCA_012797085.1 Christensenellaceae bacterium
ATTTGTATATTCCTTATCAATATAATTTATTATTTCACTTGCTGGAGGTAAAGCTCTCATATCTTCAAAATCAAAATATTTAAAACAGTACTTTGATGGGAAATAAACAATATCAACTTTATTCAATATTCTATTTGTTTTAAACCATAAAAACTTTATAAAAAGCTCTCTTAAATTATTTATTAAACCAGAAACGCTAGTTTTCATATCAGGAAATTTATAGTCAAAATCCCTATAAAAGTATGCTGTAGGAATATTTAATGTTTTTAATAGCTTAATTAATTTGTAATCTTCTAAAAATCTTATAGCGGTATAATCAGATTCTATGTAGCAAAAATTCGGTTTATTATTTTTCAACCAAACTTCAATTTCTTTTATTTTAGTAATTCTGTTATTTCTGTTTTTTAATGTTTGAGCAGCTGATAAAATTTTTACTTTATAATTTAAATTTAAAAAAGCTTTGTACATCTTATAAGGTCGTAATTTGCTTCCAATATCATTTTTACCTAAATCAATGTATGTTATATAAAGTACAAGCATATTTACTCCTAAATAAAATAGCTATTAAAGTCTTTAAAGCTAAGTATTTTCTTATAAAAAAATAAAGTTGGTATAATTAAAAATTGAATATGGATTGTTGTAAAACAAATATAAGGATTAACTAAACCTAGTAAAAATATAATAAAAGTCCAGCAGTGACATATTTTTGAATTTTTATAATATACTCTTAAATTTGTAATAATTAAATAAAACAATGGAAATACTCCTAGCAAACCGTAGCTTGCCAACATATCAAACCATTGGCTGTGGTCTCCAACGCCCAAATCAAGCAATTTAAAATAATTTCCACCGCTAACATGATAAATACCAACAAAAGGATTAGTCAAAAATGTTTTAATTGAAGTGAAAATCAAATCAAATCTAGATAAAAATCCGGTTTGAGAATTTTTACTGACAATACCAACCATACTTTCGCCGATGCTATATATTCGACTTAATAGCTTACTTGATTTTGATTTGCTTATAAACATTATAGTTTCACCAATATACTCTTTTGCAAAAATCAACACTATTAATACAAAGCTAATAACCAATAAACCAATTATTTTTTTTCCAAAAGCTTTGCCTTTATTTGTAAACCATGATGTACACAATAAAGCTAAAACATAAGAAAAGAAAGTTATTAAAACAGTTAGTGATGATCTTGAAGTATATATAGCAACAAAAAATATTAATAATAAAAACAAAACAAACAAACGTTCATAAGAATATTTGAATTTTTTTGATAAAAACAAAACAAACAAAACAGAAGATAGTACACTTAAAGCATTTACTAAACCATAAACTTCTCCAACAGCTAATATTCCATACTCATAACTATTTTGAGCTAATTTAATAGGTATATTTTTATCATAATTAAACAAATAAGCACTAACAAGAGAACAAAATATCATCACAATTATTGATATGGTAGATATTATATACAGAGACTGATAATCTTTTTTATGGAAATAAAAACAAAATACTATTATTGGAGAGTAAATTAATAATAATGCAGTGGTCATTTTAATATTATGTAACAAATCTCCCTTTATTATACCATTTAAAAAAACAAAACAAATAAAAGAAAAAAGCAAAGCCATTGACTTATTTTTTAAAAAAACAAAACTCTTAACCTCAATTATGGCAAATATAAACCACAATAAAAAAAGTATCAATTTTATATAATTATTATTTTCAATTCTTAAATCAATTATGCTATATGATAAATATATTATTGCAAGTAAATTATTTTTAAAAAGTATAAATTTTTTATTTTTTATAATTGCTTGCATAAACACCTCAAAGTAAAGGATTATTAAATAAGATTAACATAAATAGCCTTTTTTAGCAATAATTATAAGTTGACTAAAAGAAAAACAAAGAAAAACAGAGATTATGCTAAAAAAACAAAGAAAATCTGATATAAATGCTATTAATAATCAAATAAACAAAAAATAAACATTAAATTATACTTGATTTCTATAGTGAAATAGATTAGAATGTAAACATGATTAGCAATCACCAAAGACGATTGCTAACAATAAATAATAAAAATAGGAGGACTAATATGAATATAAAACCCTTAGGTGATCGTGTTGTTATTAAAAATGTTGAAGCTGAAGAAACAACAAAAAGTGGAATTGTTTTGCCTGGTAGTGCTAAAGAAAAACCACAAATGGCAGAAGTTCTTGCTGTAGGCCCAGGAGGCAACGTGGATGGCAAGGAAATAAAAATGGAAGTTAAACCAGGTCAAAAAGTAATATACAGTAAATATGCAGGTACAGAAGTAAAGTTTGATAATATTGAATATATTATAGTTCGTCAAAGCGATATTCTTGCTGTTGTAGAATAATTATTAGGAGGAAATAATATATGGCAAAAAAGTTTTTATACGGTGAAGAGGCTCGCCGTGCAATAGAAAAAGGTGTAAACACATTAGCAGATACAGTAAAAATCACATTAGGACCTAAAGGCCGAAATGTTGTTCTTGATAAAAAATATGGTGCACCACTCATAACAAATGATGGTGTTACTATTGCTAAAGAAATAGAACTTGAAGATGCATTTGAGAATATGGGGGCACAATTAGTTAAAGAAGTTGCCACAAAAACAAATGATGTAGCAGGTGATGGTACAACAACAGCCACATTGTTAGCTCAAGCTATTATACGTGAAGGTCTAAAAAACTTGGCTGCAGGTGCAAATCCTATGATACTTAAAAGAGGTATAGAAGACTCAGTTAATGCAGCGGTTGAGGGTTTAAAAAATTTGAGCAGACCAATTTCAGGCAAGCAGGCAATTGCTCAGGTTGCTTCAATTTCTGCTGATGACAATAGAATTGGCGCATTAATAAGTGAAGCAATGGAAAAAGTAGGCGAAGATGGTGTTATTACTGTTGAAGATAGCAAAACCATGAAAGAAGAATTAATTACCGTTGAAGGTATGCAATTTGATCGTGGATATATTTCCGCTTATATGGTTACAGATACAGATAAAA
>JAAZPT010000439.1 GCA_012797085.1 Christensenellaceae bacterium
ATGTTTGATCCAGTATGAACAGGCTGTACGAAATCGGCCCTGGGAATCTTCAACATCATGGTGAATGCACGCAGGCCTTCTATATACGACGCTTTCACTGAATAGGTCTGTTGGAAGCTGTTGGGGATCACTTCATCCGGAACATCCACATACAAGGCTGTGCCGTTGGCGTAAATGACCTGATCAAGCAGGAACGCCCTGTCATACGTGTTTGCGGGGGATAGATAAACGCTCATGTCCAGGGTGGTTAGTGACCAGTTTGCAACGTTGATCTGATGACCCGTGAAGTTGTTCCCAGTAATGGCTAAACCGCTTGGGATCGCCTCGCCAACTATCACACATCCTGATGCTCCGATGCCGGTATCATTATTCAGCAGAGTGTTGTTGGTGATCGAGATATCTTTTAGAACATCATCAGACGCTGTGTTGATGCCGCTTAAACAGATTCCCTCTTGTGAACATTCGCTGACGTTGTTGTTATCCACAATCACGTTGCTTACTGCCTGGCCAGTGTGATAGTAATCGAAATTCTGCACACTTATGCCAATATCGGCCCCAATGACCGTGTTTCCCTGAATCAGAACGTTTGAACCGTTAACATCAAGGATGCCGGAACTGCCGTAATTCGGGTCTTCCGCTGCGTATGAGGCTCCATAGACAGTATTATTGAGTACCTGGGAGTTGTTTCCAGATACCTGGATGCCATTCCTGATAAAGTCGTTTGTTGCCTGGATCACGTTGTTTTTGATGATCGAGGTTGTGCCTGCGGAGGCACTCCAGGACTGGGCTATTCCAATATGAGTGAAATTGGTTATTGTGAATCCTTCGATCGTCACGGTTCCAACATTTGCCGGGATGGTGAAGCCCATGTATGCTCCAGCCGCGTCAATGATGGTATTGGCAGCACCATCTGTCGAACGGAGGGTTACGCCCTTGTTCATCTTGATGCAAGAGGTATAGGGGGATCCAGAAGCTGTCTCTGTGTATGTCCCAGGATGCACTTCGATAGTATGTCCCGCCAGGGTTTCTGGATCATCTATGGCTTCCGGGATCGTGGTGAACCACTCGCCTGTGTCGATGTTCTGGACGTTCTGGTTGGAGAGTCTGGTCATTGCAGCATCCAGGTACCAGGGATCGTACAACACATAACCTGAAACTTTAACACCCATTCCATTCGGATTGTCCGGATCAGGATCAGGATTGACGGAGTCATCATCCAGAGGGCCACTGGCATCGCCCCACCAGGTTTTGGTGGCATCTAACACCGCAGCGGTTGTTGCATACTGGTTTTCTACTCCAATGACGCAATTGGTGATCGAATTGTTGTTTGCGGTATTTCCGCTTGGGCCGGGGATACCGGGCTGTCCCCAGGAATAGCTTTGCCAGATGCCTCTGTACACATCGCTTATGGTATTATTGCTAATATCGGCGTTGAACACGTTCCCGAGTATTCTTATCCCGCGGGCTGAAGTCGAGGGTAATCCTGATGCTCCAGTTATCGTGTTATATGCGATAACTGGATTGTAGAATCCGCCGTTATCCCCATCTGCTTCCAGTTGGATGCCTCTTCCGGTTGCAGATAAATTCGATATGTTGTTATAGGATATCTCCACATCAGTGTATTTACCACCGAGATATTGATTATAATGCCCACCATACGGGGCGGCCATACTAATGCCTGTGCCGGTTGTGATAGTATTGTGATGAATATACTGTCTGGCGGTGATCTCATACATTTCGGGAGCTTCACTTCCGGATTTCTCAGTCATGAACCAGATTGCGGGAAATGGTGCACAGTCAGTTATAGTATTATAGGATATCTCGCTCGTGCCCCTGTGACGTTCCAGCCCAACAGGATTGTCATAACAATTGCTGATGTCGTTGTGATGGAAAAACAGGTTGGATGCACAATTACTGCTCCAAAAGCTGAAACCGAAATCTGTATAGACCCCAGTGGCGCTGTCGTATCCACCAATAATGATATTGTTGGATATCTCTACCATTGCTCCGGTAGATCCACTGCCAAGCGCTACCTTGGTTGTTCCTACTTCTTCAGTAGTCGAGTTCCTGATGGTAAAGCCATCGAGTTTCACATTTCCGGAAGTGGTGTTTATCCTTACAACATAGGTTGCTGTTGATGACACCGGATCTATGATTGTGTTAGCGGCTCCAGCCCCCAAAACGCTTACGCCTTTGTTGATCGTAACCGTTTCGTTGTAAGTTCCAGCGACTACATTGATAACATCGCCAGGGGTGGCTGCATCGATTGCGGCCTGGATAGCCATGCCGGGACCTACGTAGTAATTCTCTATGGGATCAGCATTGGCCCAAACGTAGGACGCCATATTGTTGTACTTGGTGTTGAATCCAGCTCCCAAGTTAAGCGCGTCTGCCAAGGTACCCTCGATATAAAATTCAATGTTTTTTGTGGGGTTGGTGGCGTAGTTGTTGTTAATACCATATGTATAATTCAGGATATGGATGTTGGTGTTAACAAGACCTTCTTCGTCTTCAGCGTAGATTCCATCCGCCACATCGCTGTTGGCAAAGTCAAAGTTCACATTATCGGAACCTCTGTTGAGGTATTGTGGCTTGGACACATATATTGCAACCCCACCCCACGCGTTTCCGGAGGTCGTGATATTGGACATATCAACGTTGTGGCAACCTGATATTGCAACACCTACACCCCTTGTGGTGCCGGTCGCGGTCAGGTTGCTCAAAACAACATCGTTATATCCGTGAACGTCAAACGCGGACCTTCTTGATCCGTTTATGGTGATGTGGTCCAGCGTCAGGTTTTCGTAAATTACCGGCAATGTGGCTGGATTGGCTTTGATGCAATAGTGGTCATTCGAGTCCGGGTTTGGCAGCACTGTGAAGTTTTGCAGAGTCACATCGCTTGCTGTAATATGAATACCATAACTGGTGGCGGCCGTAACATCGATGACCACTCCGCTTTCTGATTCGCCGATGATCGAGAGGCTTTTATCGATAACTAATGTGGTCGTGGCGGAATAGCTGCCATTGGCAACCTGAATCACATCGCCACTGTTTGCTGCACCAATGGCCGCCTGGATCGTTGGCTGATCCCCGGGAACATTGATTGTTGCAGCCC
>JAAZPT010000301.1 GCA_012797085.1 Christensenellaceae bacterium
CATCTCCAATATCAAAAGCGGTAAATTTTTTTACAATCATAGCTATTATATCCGTACCGCCGCTGGATGCCATATTGTTAAATAAAATAGCGCTGCCTATTGCAGGTATGGTTACACCAAAAATAAGCTCAAGAAGCGGATCATCCGTAAGAGGCGCATTAATCGGAATAACATTCTCAAGTACTTTTAATAGGGCTGACATAAGTAAACTTGCAAACACGGTTTTAATAGTAAACGACTTTCCAAAAATTATAAAACCAAGCACCAGAAGCGAAGCGTTAATTACAAGCACAAAAGTTCCCGGACTAATATTTTTAAAAAAGGTATTTAATATTATTGATATGCCTGTAACCCCACCAATAGCAAAATGATTAGGAAATTGAAAAAAATAAATACCGGTAGCTAATAAGCAGCAGCCAAAAATTATTTGAACAATTTCTATCCAAGTTTCTTTGCTACCAAGTTTTTCCAAAAGCGTTTGCTCAGTATCCATAAATCCTCCTACTATAAATATGTTTCCAGATATATAGCCTTGCCCATAAAAGCAATATCAGATACAGGAAAACTTTCTGCTAAAAGTTCCCTGCCGAAGCTTTGAACCATAACATTAAAAGCATCTAACTTTTTTATTTTTTTAAGAGAAATGTGGTTTTTTATATTTATCAACATTATTGCTCCATCTATCGGAGAACCTGCAGGAACAATAAAAACCTTATCGTCCTTTAAAATTCTAAAGCCTCTCATCTCATCATCAGGTGCGATAAAATAAAACACTTTATCAGGATCTGAATTTTCAATTTTTCCATTTTCTAAAGGTATTAATTTGCTATCAACTTCCTTCATAACAGCATTATATACAGGCACTTTTTTTATTACCGACGATAATGCATCAAGCCAAATTGAACCAACTATGCCCTTTTCCTCTTTTTTAACTTCGTTATTATCATTGTGGCTTTCTTCAGTTTTTTTCTTAATAAACTCTGTTTTGGTTTTTACGGTTTCAAGATCTACAGTAGCAGCAATTTCATCAAGGGTGAAATCCACTTCGGTAGGCTCAACAATACCCATCTTTTTTAATATGCGCCTTGCTTGGTCATCAGGAATAATCCTTGTACCCATCTCAACGCTTTCAAGGTATTTTTCTGTTACACCCCCAAGTTTTGCAACTTTTTTTATAGATAAATTCCGCCTTAAACGCTCTGTTTTAAGTAAATCACCAAGTCTACTCATAGAAATATCCTTTCACTATCACACTAAATCAAATTATAACACTTTGCTACTTTTTTTCAAGTTTATATTAATTTATAATTGTATAAAAAACATTAAAATGCTATTTGATTATTTGGTGTCACTTTAGTTTATTAGGCTATTAAAATAATATGTTTCAGTATTGGTAATATGTTCGTTTAAAAGCTCTAATGCTTCATTCAGCTTTCTTTCTATAATTAAATTAATTAATACAATATGTTCTTTGGCTCCGCCTTCCGTGCGCTTCTCAGCATAAAAAGGCTGCGTTCTTATTCTTTGAAATGTATCAGATACATTATTTAAATATTTTAATAAATAAATGTTATTACATTTAGAATTTATGTAGTTATGTATGCGATAATCCAATTCATGCAATTCCATATAGTCTTTATTGTCCAACGCCTGCATAAGTTCTTCTTTAAAGTCGGTTAAAATATTTAAGTTAAGATTATCAAAAGCAAGCCTGAAAGCTATTGGTTCTAAATACCGTCTTATTTGAAACAATTCTTTTGTAGCTTGAATTGAAATTTCTGTTACAAAAATTCCTTTATTAGGATAATTTTTAATAAGGTCATCTTTTTCTAACAAAACCATAGCCTCTCTTACAGGAGTTCTACTTACCCCATATTCTTCGCAAATTGCTTTTTCTTCCAAATATTCCCCTTGTTTTATTTCATTTTTTAAAATTCTATTTTTTAAATCCTTATAAACCTTAAATTTTAAAGATTCATTTTTCCTCATAAAACACCTCAAAAATCATAATAATAATGAGAATA
>JAAZPT010000043.1 GCA_012797085.1 Christensenellaceae bacterium
ATTGTTAATATAGAATATAAATAGAATAGTATATATAATATTATATATAAATCTATGTTTTATAGATAAAAAATTTTATAAGAAGGAGTACTTGCATGAGTAATATTTCTAGTTTTGAAAAAATATTGGATGAAAAAAAGAAATTGCTTTTAAACGATGAAATACGTCAAAAAAAGCAAAAAGAACTGGGTAAAATGACTGCAGAAGAAAGAGTTAAACAGCTTTTGGATGCCGGTAGCTTTGTTGAAATGTATGCTTTAATGTCTAAAAACAATGAAGCAGCAGGTGTTTTAACAGGTTACGGTACAGTAAATAGTAGGCCGGTTTATGTTTTAGCTCAAGATTTTACTGTATATGGAGGAGCAATCGGTAAAGTTCAATCAAAAAAAATATGTAAATTACTGAAAACTGCTTTGGAAACAGGTGCTCCAGTTGTTTCTATTTTGGACAGTGCAGGTGTAAAACTGGATGAAGGCATAAAAGCTTTAAATGCTTACGCTGATATTTTTAAATCTTTTACAGATTTAAAAGGATTTTGCCCCACAATTTCAATTATATCTGGCCCATGTTTAGGTGGTGCTTCTATTATTTCACAACTCACAGATATATCGATAATGGTTAAGGATATTGCTAATTTAACAATGTATGGTCCTACAGTTATC
Source organism: Christensenellaceae bacterium (assembly GCA_012797085.1). Taxonomy (GTDB): domain Bacteria; phylum Bacillota; class Clostridia; order Christensenellales; family Aristaeellaceae; genus JAAZPT01. The sequence continues at coordinate 663 of JAAZPT010000043.1, forward strand.
AGCGCTTTATACGATAAGGATTATAGTATGGAAGATATTGCTGGGGCTGACTTTGTAGCAAAAAAAGGCGGCTGTACTTATGTTGCAAATAATGAAATTGAAGCCTTTGCTGCAACTAAGAATTTATTATCTATGTTACCTGATTCCAGTTTGGATTTACCACCCAAAAATGAAAATGTTGATTTAAATAAATTACTACCAAACATTGAAATAAATGATGCTTACAATATAATTAATGCAATATCTGATCATGTTGGTTTTGAATTGTACTCTAATTATGAAACAACTATAAGGACTATTTTAGCAAAAGTTGGTGGTATTAGTGTTGCCCTAATTGTAAATAATGCAGTGGCATTAAGTGGTTTAATTAGTGCTGGTGCAATGAAAAAAGCATCTAAATTTGTTCGCTTTGCAGATAATTTTAATATACCTGTTGTAAGTATTGTTAATACTGATGGATTGGAAATACCGGACGCTTGTGAGCAAGTTAAGTTGATTGAAGCTCAAGCTGATTTGCTTTTGGCTTATACTGAAGCAAGTGTTCCTAAAGTATCATTAATAATTGGTAATGCAATAGGCCAAGCATATGTAGCAATGGCCAGTAAAACAATAAACGATATGATATACGCATGGCCTGATGCTATAATATCTCCTTTAGAGCCATCAGCCGCTATTCAAGTAGTTTGGAGAGATAAAATTTCTAGCAGTGAATTGCCTGCTGATAAAGTAAAGGAAGAATTAATAAAAGAATACATTGATGAAAATGCATCCGCTTTAGTAGCAGCAAAGCTTGGCTTAGTTGATGATATTATAGAGCCAAAGTATACTAGAATGTATATTATTTCAGCTTTAGAAATGTTAGCATCTAAAAATGTTTAATGTTTTGTTTTTATATAAACTAAAAATTAGAGAGGTAATATAATATGAATGTATTTGGAGAAAGCATTGGAATAATGGTTGTTGGTATGGTTGTCGTTTTTATAGGTTTATTTATTTTAGTTATTGCAATTGAAATAATGTCTAGGTTATTTAATGCTTTA
>JAAZPT010000302.1 GCA_012797085.1 Christensenellaceae bacterium
ATTCCGTTTTGTAATACAAGATGTGTTTACTGCTCTTTTCCGGGTGAAACAATAAAAAGTGATTTGTTTGTTGATGATTACTTAAATGCTTTAATATTTGAACTTAATCAAGTAAAGAAAATTTCAATTAAAAATAATTTGAAGTTACGTTGTGTTTATATTGGTGGTGGAACACCGACATCAATTAATCAATTTCAATTAAATAAAATTATAACCAGTTTTTTAGAAATTTTTCCTGAAACTTTAAATGGAATGGAATTTACAGTTGAAGCAGGAAGGCCGGATTCTATAAGTATTGAAAAACTTAAAGTTTTATCAAAGTTTGGGGTTAATAGAATTAGTATAAATCCTCAAACTATGTTAGACAAAACTTTAAAAATAATAGGTAGACATCATACAACAAAACAGACTATTAATGCTTTTTACTTAGCTAGAGAATGTAGCTTTAATAATATTAATATGGATACTATTATGGGTTTACCTGGTGAGGGTTTTGAAGATTTTAAATTCACAATGGATGAAATTTTCAAATTAAACCCTGAAGGTTTAACAATCCATTCCTTAGCAATAAAAAAAGGCAGCAAATTAGCATTAAGTGATAGCGCTCTCACTGATGGTGATACAATTCAAAGGATGGTTGATTATGGCGACTATACAGCATCAAAATTGAATATGAGCCCCTATTACTTATATAGACAGAAATATATGTCTGGACATCAACAAAATATTGCTTACTCAAAAATTGGCAAGGAGTGTTTATACAATGTAGACATTATGGAAGAAAATGTTAATATAATTGCAGTGGGGGCTGGTGCAATTTCAAAAAGAATTTTTTATGACAAAAATAAGCGTATTGAGCGTGCTCCAAATGTAAGTAATGTAAGTATATATATTGATAGAATATCTGAAATGATAAATAGAAAAATAGAATTATTTAATAATAAATAGGAGGGACTTTATGAGTAAATATATTATAGCCTTGGATCAAGGAACTACCAGCTCAAGAGCAATAGTTTTTGATATTGGTGGAAGTATAGTTGCATCCCATTCAATTGAGTTTCCACAAATTTTTCCTCAACCGGGCTGGGTGGAGCATAATCCGGATGATATATTAAATTCTCAAGTTCATGCATTAAAAATTGCGGTTCAAAAAGCTCAAATAAAAGTTGAAGACATTCTAGCTATAGGTATCACAAATCAAAGGGAAACAACATTGGTTTGGGATAAAGAAACTGGCGAATGTGTTTGCAATGCCATAGTTTGGCAATGTAGACGTACAGCTCCTTATATAGAAAAGCTTGAACAACAAGGGCTTAAAAAACACATTATTGATTCAACAGGTTTGATTCCGGATGCTTATTTTTCCGGAACCAAAATTGCCTATATATTAGATAATTATCAACTTTATGATAAAGCAAAGAATGGAAAACTTTGTTTTGGCACTGTAGATAGTTTTTTAACATGGAATATGGTAGAGGGGAGACCACATGTTACTGATGCAACTAATGCCTCAAGAACGATGTTGTTTGATATAAAAAAACTTGATTGGGATAGTACAATTTTAAATGCTCTGAATATTCCAAAGGAAATATTGCCAAAAGTTGTTGATACTTCTAGCATAATTGGAATGCTTAAAAGTGAATATTTAGGCAAACCAATTCCGGTAGCTTCACTGGTTGGAGATCAACATGCAGCACTTTTTGGCCAAATGTGTTTTGAAAAAGGTATGGTAAAAAACACATATGGAACAGGGTGTTTTATGCTTATGAATACCGGTAATGAAATTATAAAAAGTAACAATGGCTTAATTTCAACACTAGCATGGAAAATTAATGGTAAACCGACTTATGCTATAGAAGGAAGTGTTTTTATGGGCGGTGCTACGGTTAAATGGTTAAGGGATGAATTAAAACTAATCAACCATAGCTCTGAATCAGAAATATATGCCAAAAGTGTTGAAAGTACAAATGGAGTATATTTAGTTCCTGCTTTTACAGGCTTAGGTGCACCTCATTGGGATATGTATAGTAGAGGTACTATTGTTGGAATGACAAGAGGTACAAATAGGGCACATATTGTCAGGGCGGCTTTAGAGGCAATATGTTATCAATCTAATGATTTACTAAAAGCCATGGAAGCAGATTCCAAAATAGATACATATAAAATGAGGGTTGACGGAGGTGCTAGTGAAAATTCTTTTCTAATGCAATTTCAAGCTGATATATCCAATATCAATATTGAAAGACCCAACTTATTTGAAACCACAGCATTTGGTGCTGCTTTATTGGCAGGTCTTTCA
>JAAZPT010000303.1 GCA_012797085.1 Christensenellaceae bacterium
ATTAAATTTATTATTGTATAAATAACTCCGCAGCTGAACATTATTAATATAAGGTTGATTTTTGTTTTTCTAAGGGCTATAAAGGCTAAAACAAACAGTATTGCCGATAAAATATCCGTGTTGGCCAGCACTATTTCACCAATGGAGGCCACATTCCACAATGCCATTAAAAACAGGGATATTGCTGCACCTAATATTAAGGCCACTACCGCTGGACGAAGGCTTCCAAGCACACCTTGCATAACATCTAAGTTACTATACTTGTAATATAAGTGGGCAAGTATTGTAACCAATATCATAGAGGGGAATATACAGCCAAATGTTGCTACTAATGCACCAATTATGCCATACATCTTCATTCCTACAAATGTAGCTGAGTTTATAGCCATAGGGCCGGGAGTCATTTCCGCAATGGTTATAAGGTCGGTAAACTGTTGAAGGCTTATCCATTTATATACATTAACGGCTTGATCCTGTATAAGTGGTATTGCAGCATAACCGCCGCCTATACTAAAGGCGCCTATTTGTAAAAAACTTAAAAATAACTGTAGTAATATCATATTAGGCCTCCTTTGGCTTTTTGGCTAACAAGAGTTCTTATTATGCCAAAAATTATACAAGCAAGCACTATATAAATTACGTTTATCTTAAATACAAAACTTGCTATAAACACCAGAACCATTATGGCTATATTAATATAATCCTTTGCTTTAAGTACATTTTTACCTAAACTAACAACTACATCAAATATTACCGCTGCAACACCGGATTGCATACCTTTAAGCATAAGGGCTATATATTTGTTGCTTCTAAACTCATTATAAAAAACGGATATTATACTTATTATAATTAAAGGCGGCAGTATTGTACCTATAACAGCTACTAACATACCCGCAATTCCTGCCATACGAAAACCTACAAGTATTGAGGCGTTTACTGCTATGGCACCCGGGCTTGACTGAGCTATTGCGGCAAGGTCCAGCATTTCATCTTCTTTAAGCCAATGCAACTCGTCTACAAACTTTTTTTGCATAAGGCTAACAATAACAAAGCCTCCTCCAAATGTAAAGGCGCTTATTATAAACATATTATAAAAAATTACCCAATATTTATAAAGCTTGTTATTTTTCATAAAAACCCCCTAAATTTCTATACAAATTTATCACAAAAAACAATGCATTACAAGTATTAATTTTTTTAATACTTTATAAACACTTAATTGATAAACCATAAAAGATATGTATGTAAAAACAACAGGCGCATAATTATACATATTGACTGATTAAAAATTTATTAGTATAATAATAGCGTTATTAATTTAAAACATACATTACAACAAATTCTAATTTAATAACAAACAGTTTACAAAACCTTTATTGAATAATAACACAGAACAAAATTTTTGCTTGAGGGCCTGTTTAATCCCTTCAGCATCAATATATGCGAGGATGGCCTTGCAGAAGGGGGTACACATGCAACAAAAAAATTCTTTTTCAAACTATTCCGATATTACAGACGATATAATTGAAATGACGGAGTTTAGCAAAGGGCGCAACTATATAGACCCTAGCCTTTATGCCCGTTATGATGTAAAGCGCGGCCTTAGGGATGTGAACGGCAAAGGCGTGCTTACCGGTTTAACGGACATATCAGAAATACAATCCTTTGAAAGGGAAGGAGATCTTCTCATTCCAACAGACGGTTTGCTTTTTTATCGCGGCATGAATGTGGACGATATAATATCAAACCTTATAGCTGAGCAACGTTACGGCTTTGAGGAAATCACCTATTTATTGCTGTTAGGTGAGCTTCCAACACAGGAAGAACTTGATGATTTTAGAGCGCTGCTTGCTAAATACAGAAGCCTACCCACTAACTTTGTACGCGACGTTATTATGAAGGGCCCTACAAACGATATTATGAACAGCCTTGCAAGGAGTGTATTAACCCTTTTTGCCTACGATAAAAATGCTACTGATTTAAGCCTGCCTAATGTTATGAGGCAATGTTTGCAATTAATTGCCAATTTTCCCCTTATATCAGTATATAGCTATCAAGCTTATAATCATTATATTAAGGGCAAAAGCTTAGTTATACACACTCCTCAGCCGGAGCTTTCTACAGCGGAAAACATATTATATATGTTGCGCCCGGATAACAAATATACCGAGTTTGAAGCCCATGTGCTTGACGTAGCTCTAATATTGCACGCAGAGCATGGCGGTGGTAACAACAGTACATTTACTACCCATATTATTACATCCAGCGGCTCCGATACCTATTCCACAATAGCTGCAGCCTTGGCGTCATTGAAGGGCCATAAGCATGGTGGCGCAAACATTAAAGTTATACAAATGTTTGATGATCTTAAAGAAAATGTGGAAAATTGGAAGGATGAGGCTGCCGTTCGCCAATACCTAAGCGATATTTTAGATAAAAAAGCCTTTGATAAAACAGGTTTAATATATGGCATGGGTCATGCAATATACACATTATCGGACCCGCGCGCGACCATACTAAAGTCTTATGTTAAACGACTTGCAGAAGAAAAAGGTATGTATGATGAATTCCAACTATACAGCATGGTTGAGCGCCTTGCTCCTGAAATTATAGGCGAAAAACGCAGAATATATAAAGGCGTAAGTGCCAATGTGGACTTTTACAGCGGTTTGGTTTACCATATATTAGGATTACCTTTAGAGCTGTTTACACCGATATTCGCAATAGCTCGTATTGCAGGTTGGAGCGCTCACCGTATGGAAGAACTTATAAATGAAGGTAAAATTATCCGTCCTGCCTATGTTAGCATAGCAAAACGCAGGGAATATATACCGATAGATGAAAGGCAAAGTGCATTAAAATAGAACCCCGAATGGGGTTTTTTATTTGTAAACTTTTTTATTTGATGTTAAAAACATTCTTTTTTAAGCATAATTTGACGATTTCACCCTTCTAATTTCTTTTACGATGTTTTTACCGTAATATGAGATGGTTTTTATAAATAAGATTTAAACTTTAATTATAATCCGAAAGGAAAAAGAAGGGAGAGAAAAAAATGAAAAAATTACTTGTTGCTTTATTGCTATTATGTGTATTGCTTCCAGGTGCAGTAGCTGAAGAGCAAGCACCCAGTCTCACCTATACTGAACCTTATATGGTTACATTGAACCCGGATAACGAAATGAATATTATTTGGCTAACAAAAGAACCCTGCGAAGGTAGTGTAGAGTATGGTTTAACTCCTGTTATGGGCGAAGTTGCCACCGCAGAGCAGTTTGAAATCAAGGGTTTCCGCACTTCTATAACTCCTGAAGGCTATGATGCTGAACCTACAAACAATCCCGAATTACCCGTATATCAACTTATTGCTAAGTTGGAAAACCTACAACCCGGTCAAGTTTACTACTACCGCGTAACAACCAC
>JAAZPT010000304.1 GCA_012797085.1 Christensenellaceae bacterium
ATTGTCTTTATACTTATTTATAAAAATAGCACCTAAATCTTTAATATATTTTTCGTTTGCATTTTTTAAAAATTTTAGAGCTTGCATTTTACTTTGTTCTGCCGTTTTTAATTTTAAAAACCATAATAAACCATAAATAGCGGCTTTTATTGTACTGCCATAGCCGGAAATGTTTTTTGAAAACCAAATAAAATGTGATAGGCTATCGCCTTTAAATATGGTTTTATCAAAATCAAACAATGCTATTTTTTGTTTATTCAATGCTATTCTCCTGTTTTAATATTATAAAAATTTATGTTATAATGTTGTTCGAGGTGATTTGTTTGAAAATTGCTTTTATTGCAGATCTTCATGGTAATTATACAGCAACTTTAGCTGTAGAGAAAGCCTTAAAAAAATATAAAGCTGATAAATTAATTTGTTTAGGTGATATTGCAGGTAAAGGACCTAGTTCTGATAAAACTATGGATTGGGCTTTAGCAAATTGCGATTTAATAATTGGCGGGAATTGGGACTACGGCTTAGGTTTAAAACGTTATGATGCAGATGAATTTTATTGGCGACAATTAGGTGAAAAACGCTTAGACATATTAAGGAATCTAATTACAGAGCATCATTTAGATGTAATGGGCTTAAAAATACGTTTAATACATGGTAGGCCTGTAACAAAGACTCTACTTCAAAGTTATGCGAGTAATGATGATTTTCAGGCGCTTTTAAACTTTAAATATCCTACAAGCGATGCTGAGGATGGTATACAAGTTAAAAAATTTGATATTGTAGCTTATGGTGACACACATCGTCAACTCCTGCGAACCCTTGATAATGGGCATGTATTCAATTGTGGCAGTGTGGGTAATGCTTTAGGTGTTACAAGAGCGTGCTTTGCTATGTTGAAAATATATAAAGACAAGGCTTATGATATATCCCTTTGCTCAATACCATATGATAGGGAAGCAGCAGTAGAAGAAGCTCGAAAAGCCATAGGCATGCCCAAAATGGATGTTTATATAAGGGAGATATTAACCGGTAGATATGGTAGAAAAACAATAGATGAAAATACGCCTGAAAAAATTATTATATGATTAACTATAATATTTTTTAAAAATAATGCAAATAAGCAATGCAATTAAACCATAAATATTATTATATGAAATTTAATATAGCATTAGGAAAAAAGGATTATAAAAAACAGGAGTTCAACTCCTGTTTTTTAGTCTGCTACATTTTCTTCTAAAATATAACCTCTAACCCATTGTGTACCATTATGAAAATCTATCATTGCATATCCATTTTCATAATCAATTAATATTATGCTGCTGCCAGCTGCTATATCATATTTATGCTTTGCATACTCTGTTCCTGGGCCATAATAAAAGCTGCTATTTTTAAGGGTGTAAGTGATTTCATTTAGTGAATTTCCCCAAGGTACTAAATCGGCATCACAATCAATCCTTTTCATACCGGTATAAGCTCTAAACTTAACTTTTCTATATGAAAACTCAACTAATCCCCAAGGAACATTATTGTCATCCAGTTCCTTTTCTATTATTCTTATTTCTGTATCTTTGGGGTAAGTGCCGGGTTCTGTATACCGGGTACTTGGGCCGGTTCTTGTTGCCATTTTTTGGTTTAAAGTTGCATAAAATAATTCTTTTTTGTTATTATCTATATTATATGTGCTTGATGTTGCTGTACCATATTCTTCTATTTGCGGTATCATTTTTTCCAATACCTCAATATAAAGTTTCTGTCTGCTTATTTCGAGGCCGTCTTTTAAAGTTAGTTTATAAGTAACCTTATTAATACCGTTTTTTCCCAGTTGTAGAATGTTTTTTGTACCACTTAATAATTTATTATTAGCTTGAGTTGTTATAGTATAAGGAACGATTTCTTGAACGTCTAAAAACTCGTATGTTTCCTTTGCTAATGCTAAAGGTTTAAATAAAAATAATAATACAAAAAACAACAGGCATATTTTTTTCATAAAGACCTCCTATATTCTGTTCTTTATAATAATTATAATATACCAACTTAAATATTTCAAATAAAAAAACAATTAACGGGTTTACTTTTTATTATATATTCATTAAATTTTGAAAATAAACATAAAAAAACTCGATGAAACAATCGAGTTTAACGTGGAGGCGCCACCCAGATTTGAACTGGGGAAATAAAGGTTTTGCAGACCTTCGCCTTACCACTTGGCTATGGCGCCAAATATTTAATATGGAGCGGTAGACGAGATTCGAACTCGCGACATCCACCTTGGCAAGGTGGCACTCTACCAGCTGAGCTACTACCGCATTAGTGGTGCCTCGGGGCGGAATCGAACCACCGACACGTAGATTTTCAGTCTACTGCTCTACCGACTGAGCTACCGAGGCA
>JAAZPT010000305.1 GCA_012797085.1 Christensenellaceae bacterium
AATAAACTTAAAATGTCAATATTTTTAATTATTTTTGATATAATGCCTTGATGGCACAAAAACACCGGCTATACAGCCGGTGTTTTGTTGCATATTTAAGTATAATGATTGTTACGGTACATTTACCGTACAATAGTTAGATGAAACTTCGCTTACTATTTCCCCGCCGGAGCTTCTAACTACAGCTTGAACTGTATATGTTCCTGTATGCTTCGGTATAAAATGAAAGTCCGAATATTTTCTAAAGTTGCTTTTATAGTATAAAACTCCGTTCCTATAAAAATTATAAGCTATCTTTGAATCATCAGCGTTTTCAATCGTCATACGTACACGAATATATTCCCCTAACTCTATGTTTGGATTTGGATTAGCATAATCCCAAGGATCATGAAATTTTAATTCCACTATATTCGGCGCAGCAGACAAGTTGAAAACCACATCTTGTGTTGTGCAGCTTTTTATTTTCCCAATATAATCCCTTACAAATACAATAACTTTATATGTACCGGACTCGGTAATATTGTAATCTATTACTATATTATTTTCCTGATAGGGTACAATTTTGATTCTTTCGCCATCTTTATATATGTAATAAGCATATTGATAGGGTTTTACGCCTCCTGTAACATCAGCACGGAGCGTTAATTTTGACGTTTCATTATAAAAAGAAGTTTGTATGTTCATTTCCTGATAGTTGCTCGGCTGCGGATTGTTTGAAACCACACAAGTATTAGATCTTCTGTATGCTATGCCTCCTGTGGCATCTTTTACAAAGGCAATTACATGATAATTACCGGGGCTTGTTGCAATAAAGTTAAAGTCTTCATCATATTCAGAGTAGTTTGTTTTTTTGATAATATTATTATTCTGATATATATAATGGGCGCACTGATAGGGCTTTATACCTCCATTAACAGAGCTTTCCACTTTAATTGGACAATTGGGCAGTGATACCTCCGGAATGTTTACACTGTTTATTTTTAATGCTTCGCTGCTATTAACGGTACATTCATTGCTCATGGCATAAACAATTTTGCCGGCATCATCCTTTACAAACACCAATATTTTATATATACCTGTACTTTCCGGCGTATATACAAGTTTTGCGTTGTTTGTATAGGGCATTTTTTGCAATATTGCATTGTCTTTATATATATAGTAGGCATATTTATAAAAACCTTCGCCATAGCTTGCATTCATTTCACAATTTATAGCATTGCCCAAATATATATTGGCTTCAATTTGTGGATTTATCCAAATTGTTATATCATTATTAAATTCCAAATCAGGGCTTGTTGCTATTTTTATTGTGCCTTCGGCATCCTTAACAAATACTGTTATTTTATATGTACCTGAACTTTTAGGTATATATTCACATTCACCAAAAAAACCATCCTCCGGATCGCTAATGCCTTCAAGGTAGCTTGTTTTTTCTATTATAGCCTTATCTTTATAAATATAATAGGCATATGTATATGGAGCTACTCCTCCTTCAGGATAAGCTCTACAGGAAATTTTACCGTTATAGCCGTCTATATGTACGGGACCCACATTTAATATACTGCTTTCCACAGTAAAATCCTGAGTATTATCTATTTTAATATCACCAAGGCTATCCTTTACAAACACCCTTACCATATATGTACCCGTACTTTTTGGAGTATAGTTAAATTGCGCATTTTCCGTATAGTAAAACCTTTCAATTATGGCATTATCCTTATAAACATAGTAGGCATATTGGTATTCACCTGAGCCTCCGCTCGCCTCTGCAATTATTTGGGCAACTTCACCAAAGCGGATATTCGTATTGATAAGGTTTGCACGTAAATGAAGCTCGGAGCCCCTTACTAAAAATTCATCCGTGGTATATGATGTTGCATTTCCCGCTGCATCCTTTGCAAAAGCTACAAACTTGTATTTGCCCGGAGCTTTAGGTATATATTCTACTTGGCTTGAATAAGAATAAGCATTATAAAAGTCAAAGTCTGAACTACCCACCTGCTTATAGGGGAATTTTTCTATAACTTGATTGTTTTTATATACATAATATGTGTGCATGTGGGCTTGGGAACCGACTCCTCCCTCGCTGGTAATTTGAAAATATATTGCATCGCCTAAAACTATATTTTTTGCACTAGTAGTATAAGCAATTACTTTTAAGGGATGGGTTAGCTCAACAACATTAACTTTAGTATCTGATGTTATTGTAATAATTTCCCCTTTTTCGTTTTTAACAAACACTATGGCATGATATTTGCCGGCTTTTTTCGGCGTATACTTATAATTATCGTTTTTAGTATATGCTGATTTTTCCACAACGGTGTTGTTATGGTAAATATAATATGCATAGGTATATTTACCTGTACCACCGGAAACACCGCCTAAATTAACTTGAAAGCTGTTGCCTACGCCTACTTCATCCGGATAATAATAAACTTTTTGCCAATGATTCTCCCAACCAGTTTTATCAACGACATTTGCCTGTATGCTTGGGCTTGGCTGGGGCTCTTGGGTAGGCTGCTCTGTTGAGCTTGGCTCTTCAACAACAGGGGCTGTTGTAGGCTCCTCCGTGGGCACGGGTTGCTCGGTAGCTTGCTCTGTTGGAGCCGGCTCTTCTGTGAGGGCTTGTTCCGCGGGAGCTTCCGTTGGTGCCGGCGTGTCTTCAAGCGGTGCAGGGACATCTGTGGGCGCTGCTTGCTCCTCCTGTGGAGGAAGCTCACCTAATGCTGGGACTTCCACAGGAGCCGATTGTTCCATCGGGGCAACCGTTTCTATCGGCTCTGTTGCTCCGAAGGGTATTATACTTGTTAATAGTACGGATATTAGTATTATGGATATAATTTTCTTGCTCATTGTTATTCTCCTATATCTTATAAAATTGTTTGAGTTCTTACATTATTATATGTTACTTATACAGCAACATGGCTTAAAAGTCAACTCTTTTAATTTATTTAATTAATGCTTATGTCCCTTTTTAAAATTAAAAACGCCTGTATTTTATACAAGCGTTTTGTTTTTTATTTTATTAATAAGCTCTATCTCCTTGCCTATTGTTTGTTCATAGCCTGTTTGTTGCCGTACCCTTTCCGCTGCCCCTTGGGATAGTTTTTCAAATAACTCCGGCTCGTTGTATAGCCTTACAATAGCATCGGCCACACCCTTATAGTCCTCGGCATCAACAAGTATGCCGCAATTTTCATCAACAAATTCCGGTATGGCCATTACTGCGTTTGCAATTGGTACAAGGCCACTGCTCATAGCCTCATCCCTACTTACGCCTTGAGTATCGTTACGGGTTGTAGCAATATATATGCCATATTCCTTGTGTAGTTTTGCAATATCTTCCTGTAATAAAAAACCTTTATTTAGTTTAACATTTGGAAAATTTTCAAGGCCTGCGGTATCTCTTTCAAAATACTGCCCATCACCATATATTGCAAATTCCAAATCATTAAATATTTCATGTTTACTCAGCTCTATTATTGCCTTTTGAGTTATATCATTAGCATATTTATAGCTTGCAAAAGGCTTTATTGTTATTATCTTTTTACGCTGTTCAACAGGTTTTTTTACATAATTAAACTTTTCATTATCTATAAAGTTATGTATTACTGAAAAATTGCTTTCCGGCAAATTGATATTATAATCCTCAAAAACTTCATTCTTAAAATTGTTTGAAACAAAAACCATATGTATATTTTTAAAGAATTTATGATTAAAAATTTCTTTCCACATTAAAACGAGTTTTTTTGATTTTTCCTTTTCCTTAGCAAGCTCTTTTTCATTTGCATATTTATATCCTCTTCGTTCTAAAGGATGAATATCCGCTCCATGTAACCATATAATAAGATTATTATGTTCAAGGCTATCCTTAAGACCGTCCCATATGGATCTGTCTATAAAATGCACACAAAAGGTTAAGCCTTTACAGCCTTTAAGAGTCTTTTTTAAAATAGAAGGGT
>JAAZPT010000306.1 GCA_012797085.1 Christensenellaceae bacterium
TAATTTAACAGAGCATTTTAAATTTATTAGGTAAACAATCGGCAAAAAAGCAAATAGAAAAACAGGACTACTGAACAGCATAATTTATACCCCAATATAAATTTTACGAAAAGTAACTGCTTGAAAAGAAATCAATTGCCGTCACTTTTTCGTTTTTTAAAATAAATATTAAATTATCTTTATATATAATACTCTCTGTGTTTATAAAGCTTAATTGTGCATTATCTAATTTTATTAAATTAAACTGTTGTTCTTTACCGTTTTCACCCACAAAGTTTATTGTATCGCCTAAATTTATAGAAGTTTTAACAAAGAGTTCATCATCATTTAATTGTAAGCTGGTTCCGTTTATTGCATTATAGTCATCTAACAACAAGTACTGAGATTCAACTTTATTGCTAAAATCAAAGATGTTATCATTTTTAGCCATAAAAAATTTATTATCAACAAATTGACTAACCCTATAATCTACTTTGTAGTGGTTATATTCTGTAACTTTAATATTATAATCTGATTCTGCCTGTTCAAGCTCTTTTTTTACTGTATTTAAATTAAACTTTTTATCATGTTCATAAAAAGTTGATGTAAACATATATGGATGCCTTTTGTGTAAGGCTTCCTCTACACTGGCATAAAGGCTTAAACTTGTAGATATTGCAACCAATGTCATTGTACTTAATATGCATATGCTGGCAAGGCCGGCGGCGTTGTGTTTCATACGATAAATTAAGTTTGAAACACTTAAAAAGTTTTTGGATTTATAATAAAAACCTTTACGGCTTTTTAAAAACTTCAACACGGCAATACTAACATTTATAAACAATAGATATGTACCTAGTACTACTAATATTACTGCAAATACAAAGTTTATTATTGATGATACATAGCTTTCCGTATTGTGGGCCAAGTAATAGCCATATCCAATAAAACCCAAACCTAAAATTGTGCCAAAAAACTTAAACTTTGGCTCTTTTTCACCCTTTTCCTGTTCACGCAATATATCTAAGGGCTTTAATCTTATAAGTTTAATGTAATTTTTTAATATACTTAATAAATATATTAAAAAGAATAAAGCTGCCGTTTTAACTAAAGCATCTTTGGCTATATAAAAACCGATAGGTGATTTTACATTTATTAGCTTTGTTATTATTAAATAAAACAGCTTTGCAAAAACCATTCCGCCAAGCAATCCGCATATTATTGTAATTGTTGCAATAAACAATGTTTCCAAACTTACAACCTTTATTATTGCGTTTTTTTCCAAACCTAATATGCTGTATAAGCCAAGCTCTCGTGTTCTATACTTTATTAAAAAGCCGTTTGTATAAAGTAAAATAATAAGGCTTATTAGGGCTGTAACAGTGAGGCATATTACAAACAAAGGCTCAAAACTCAAGGCGACTTTGCCTATGCTTCGCTCTAATTGTACCGACAGGTTTAACAACATGAAGAACATGGCTATAAATATTATGCTCATAAGCATATAGGGTACAAAAATTCGCCTGTTGCTTATTATATTTTTTACGGCAAGTTTTGAATATAGACTATTCCTCATACAAGGCACCGCCTTCCAACATTAATGAAAGGGTGTTGCTGATTTTTTTGTTCATTTCCATGGGGCTCAATTCACCCCTGTATATTTGGTGATAAATAATACCGTCTTTTATAAACATAACCCTTTTTGCCCTTGATGCGGCTTTGATGCTGTGTGTAACCATAAGTATTGTTTGCCCGTTATTATTTATATGCTCGAATAAGTTCATAAGCTCACTGCTGTTTTTTGTATCCAAAGCACCGGTAGGCTCATCGGCTAAAAGAATATCCGGATTGCCAATAATAGCCCTTGCTACAGCTGCCCTTTGTTTTTGACCGCCGCTTATTTCATAGGGGAATTTTTGTAATATATCAAGCAAATTAAGGCTTTTTACCACATTATCCAATTTTTCTTCAATAGCTTTTAAAGGTACATCGGATAAAACTAAGGGAAGCACAATATTGTCTTTTATGTTTAAAGTATCCAACAGGTTAAAATCTTGAAAAACAAAACCTATATGTTTACGCCTGAATTTAGACAGGCTTTTATCATTAAACTCTAAGGCCTTGTTATTTAAATATATTTCACCGCCTGAAGGGGAATCTATAAGTGAAACTATGTTTAAAAGCGTAGTTTTACCGCTGCCGCTTTCACCCATTATTGCTACAAACTCACCCTTTTCAATTTCAAAATTAATATCTTTAAGTGCTTCCGTTTTTACCTTTGAAAACCTTGTTGTATAGGTTTTATTTAAACCCTTAACTTTTAATAAACTCATAACAATTACTCCTTTTGTTGTTTAAAAATTCAGCATGTTTTAAGTAGCTTATTATGTTAGCCTTTTTGAATCAATCCAAAAGGCTAAAAAAAGTACAAATATTATTAACAACATTTTTTTCATAATACAAGCCTCCTCAAAACAATGTTTATATGCTAATTTTAAGCAAAAAAATAAAAGCTTGCATTGTTTTAAACTTACAAAAGACGTATTTAAGCTTACAATTATGTAAGCTTATTCAACATTAGATTGATTTTTTTCAATATTAGAAAAATCTTTTCTATCTAAATAATCAATTTCAATATCAATTAATTCTTTTAATTTTCTTAGTTCACTTTCGGAAAGAGTAATCCCTTTTCCCATTTTATTACGGTTGTCTTTCCACATTCTAATATCATATTTAGGTTCTCTTCCATTAAAACTTATCCTATTAAATTCTTTATACCATCCAGTAGATTTTTCCGTTATTTTTCCTAACTCGTTTATTATTTCGTATTTGAATTCGTCTGTATTACTCATGATAACATCCTTTCTATTAAGTCATTATTCGCCAAGCTGGAGTGTTTTTTGTTGCTGGGGAACCTCTAAATTCAAGAGAGTATTTAAATGTATAATTCTTAACGGTTTTTTCAAATTCTTCTTTTTTGTTTGGAGAGTAAATTACCCATAAAATGTTAGAAATCTTTCTATTATCAATTATATCAAAGCCTAAGGAATATAAGTCATTTATTAAAAAATCAGAATTGTTAATATTATTATTTTGATTTGATATTTTTGAATGGTTGTTTTGATCTCTTTTAATTGTTTTTTTAAGAGCTTGTTTTTTTAATCTTTCTCTAGGAGGTAGCGATGGAGTTGAATTTAATGTTTTGGGGTTATTCAATTGAGAAAATGAAATTTGTCCAACAGGATTTTGTAGAGAATTGTTTTTTTGTTTTTGCCACTCGTTTCTTATTTTATAGGCACGTTCAATAACAACATCTTTTAGTGTAAAATTCATGTTTTGCGATAATTCTTTTTTTTCTGGATAAATGTCTAAATTATTTAATTCTTGTATTACTCTTTTTATAGTTATGTTTGGATCTCTAAAATATTCACTTCCTCTTATGCGGATAAATCTCCAACCCAAACGCTCTAAAATACTCTGACGCTCATTATCTTCTTTAATTTTTTCTAATGTACCATGAAATTTTTCGCCATCACATTCTATAGCAACCTTATTGTTATTACATTTTACAACAATATCTATTTTATATGCTCCAGCGGTCCATTGTTGTGTAATATTATAACCTGCTTCAATTAATGATTTTGCAACATTATATTCGAAAATAGAGTCGGATTTTTCTTCTATTTTATAAAGATCTTCAGCAATATTTTTATAATTGTAACAATAATCTAAAAGCTCTCTTCTTATATCTCCAGATTTTAAATCATTTTTATAATCAAGGGAGTGAACTAGCCATAATTGATTTTTTGCACGACTTGCAGCCACATTATATCTTTGCTTGTTGGATTGTTCTGTTCCCTCACCAGTAAAACGTAAAGGGCCTTCATCGTCAGGGCTATCAACTAAAGAAAGAAAAACGACATCCCTCTCATCTCCTTGAAAATTTGAAGCATCACCACATAGGATCTTTCTTTCTTCAATTATTTTCATCGGAATTTTTTCAAATATTAAATTCTGTATCTTTTTAGATTGGTCATTTCCCAATAAAGAAATAACACCAAATGTTTGATTTTCGTACTCAGGTTGTTCAAGGCAAGCAAGAACTAAAGAAACGATAGTTTTCGCTTCTTTTTCATTTACTTTATACTTTCCAGCTCTTTTTCCGTTCTCAACTTTATAAGGTATTATTGGGGGTAATAGAATGCTACTACTGGAATCCCTTAAAGGCTTTATTTTATTGTCATAAGATAATTTATTACTAAAGCCTATTATTTCAGGGACGCATCTAAAGTGTTCTCGTAACATAATCGGAGTATTATGTAACTTTATAATATCATACAAAGATGTTTTTCCGTCATATAAATGTGAATTTGGAATTTCTTTTATATGAACCTTTATACTTTCCA
>JAAZPT010000307.1 GCA_012797085.1 Christensenellaceae bacterium
AAAAACAAGAAGAATTACAAAAGCTCCAACAAAGCTTTTGACCCTTTTTAAAGGGTCAAAAGCCTGTTTTGCATTTTTAGGAGATGTTTTTTTGTTGTCATCTGTGGTTAATAACATTTACATTTTGCCTTCCAAATCAGTTTTCTTCTTGATCATGGGAATGATGGTGGTGTTCAAGAGCTTCAGCAACCATAGTAGTGGGCATATCTTCACCAACAAAGGTTGGATACCAGTCTTCATCAGCTAATAGACTTTCCGTATCCTTGCCGGCTCTTAAATGGAAATGAGCCATGTTCTCTTCACCATGTACTTCTATAAGCAAGAGAACAGGAGTTTCAATTTCGCTTTCCGTTTTAAACTCGTGCCAAAAAACAGAAGCTCCACCATGAGAAAACTCGTAAGATTTAACATATTCAAAAATATAAGTTTCTTTTGGTTCTTCCTCTTTTTCATAAACAAAACCTATCGTGCTGTTTTCGCCATCCACAACAAGTTGAGTAAAAGGCACTGATTCTTCTTGTTCGTGTTTAATAAATTCTTCAACACTCATTTCATGATCTTTAGCTAAAAGTTCAACAACTTCTTTCAAATCATCATGATCATAAAAGCTTACCATGTTAGTCCATTTTCCGTCCCAATCTTGCAAGGAAACACCTGCATCTTGAGCATCAACAGTTGCGCAAGAAACAACGGCAAATGCAACTATTAGCGCCATAGCCATAGAGAATATTCGTGTTAATTTTTTCATAATAACCTCCAATAATTTTAGTAGTTAGTTAGATTGAACTAACTACTAAAATTATAACTGCTCTTTATTTTTTTGTCAAGTACAATATTAAAAATATAAACCAATCTTAAACTCAAATGATATTGTTAAAGTGTAAACTAAAAAAATCTTAGTCTATCAATTACAAGCCATGCTTTTGAATTTAAAAATCTACTTCATATTATGTTTTTGGTGTTGCTGTATTGTTCTATTGCTTTTCAGCCGATATATTTAAATTGTAATTTTGAAAAATATTACTAAAAAGGAATAGCAAAGAAGCAAAAAAAAGCCGTCCTAAAAAGGACAGCATTTTTTTGCTTAAGCACTTATTCCGCTGTGTATTTCAAATTAAGATCAGGATAGCCATATGAAACTATGGTAATTTCATAAGTCTTACCTTTTTCAAAAATTGGAGTTTCTGTCTGATCTTTTTTGTTGTACAGTGTAGCATCCTGGTTTAGTTCTCCATTTTCAGATAGTATATTAAATCTTTCATATACTGTTCCATGATGACCTACCGGCTCTTGCTCAATGGGTTCTTCGGCACCCTCAGCTAAAACGATCACATGTTGAAGGTTTTTCATATAATTGGCCATGTCACCTTTATCCAAAACAATCTGTCTGCCCTCCATTCGAATATCCTCCGCCTGAAGTCCGCTGTCTACCACAAAACGAGGCGCCTGTGCCTCATCCTCTTCGCCGTGCCCACTTTCAAAATTAGGCGCACGGAAGGTATTAGATGCATCAACTACGTTTACAAAATACTTGCCGGGAGCAAGATCATTTTCAAAATGTATCGAAAGCAAACCATCCTTCATTTCCGCTCGATAGTATTTTGCATCCAGCACATCTTCGTTTCTAACGCCATGTCTAACATCAACTACTTCCACTTGGAAACCCTCGGGCAGTTTACTTTCTAACACTACATCGTGAGCGCTGATTTCTTTGACGGGCATCACGCTACCTTTTCCGGGCAGGAAAGTCAGCCCTGTCTTACCGTCAAATGCGTTCAATACTGCCTCCTTTGCTGCAAGACCAACCATTGTTGCCCCAGTAACCGCATCGGCATCCCCAGTATTTACAGCCATTTCAGCGACTTCGTCTCTTGTTTTACCTACAAACTTTTCAAGCAGACCGGAATTCAACATAATGTCATAAAAGGGCTTGTTCTTCTTTTCCCAAAGTTCCTCCATATCCTTGCTTTCTACGGAACCCTCTAGCCCCGTCCCATTGTCCTGCACTGCAGTAATTTTACCGCTGTCGTCTGTTTCCACTATCAAGCGTATGTTATAAAACGGTGGATGAACAAATGGCATCACGTCAGGATATGTGCGCCCATCTACGTTAGCATCACCATAAAGTGTAGCAGCCGTTGCGCTAATCGATAGACTTAAGATCATTACTAGCGCAAGAACTATAGAAATAGATTTTCGTTTCATAAGATCCTCCAAGAATTTTAATAGTTAGTTAAAGCTAACTAACTATTAAAATTATAATAACTCTTTAATTTTTTGTCAAGCATAAAATGATAAAAATTTAGTTCAAATTAGTAATTTTTTATATTGTTGATGAACTTTTTCCATATCCAAATAAAAAAGGCGATTTTATTATAACTCTAGGTAAGAATTCCTGTTTTTTAAAAACCGATAACAGAATAAATTCTCTCTATTCAGATTCAAAGTCATAAATTCGCCTAATAATTATATAAAAATTTTAATACATTACTTTCTATTCGAAATCCATTCGATTTATTGACATTTTCATCACCTTATCACCGGCGTTTGCCAACAAACGATGCAAGAAATTAACACCTGGGCTTTTCATATCGTAATAGCCTAACATATATCCTTTTGAGTTAACATTTATTTTTTCTGACCAGTTCAAGTCTTCCCGTGGATTGTTTACATAAAAATAGCCACCTACATCATCTATATCCATATTTTTTAAAATTTTTTTCATCATAAGTTTAAGCCCCATTTTTCCTACGCTATCAAAAACTAAACATCCACCCGAATATCTCTTTGAAAGTTCTAAAACTAGTAACTTTACTTCTTCTTTTTTAAAATAATGAAACACTCCGGCTGCAAAGAAAATAACACCGTTAGAGCCGTCAACTTCCTCCATCCACGAATAATCTTTTAAATCGCAGGCAATATTCTTTTCTCTGTTCTGTTCAGAAATTAATTGATTACGAACTGATATAACATCGGGAAAATCAACATTTACAATATTACAAAGCCCATTATCACAGGCTTTTCCAGTCTCGTCCAAGCCACAACCAAGGTTTACAATTGTTGCTTTTGGGTGTTTTTTTAAATACTCTTTAATCTCCCATATCATGTCCAATTGTCGCATAGCTGCTTCAAGAGCACCGAATTGATACAAAAAAGAATTTTTCTTTTTCTCCAATTCGGAAAAATCATAGTCCAGTCTATTACATAATCTTTCCGCAAACACATCCGTATAAAGTTCAGGAAATTTTTCAGAACACATTTTTCTTCCATATAATGGTACTATAAGCGTTTCCTGAACGGTATTCTTTTCTATCTTATTTTTTTCCATATTAATATGAGCCTTTCAAAATAATTTTTTTAAACTTAAACTAAATTTAAAAATTGTACACGATAATTACAGCAATGTAGTATATAATGAAAACCAAATTCCCGAAACCTCCACATACAATCATATGAATTCCTTTTGGTAACTTACGTGCTAGTGGTCGCATTAAAAACAATATTCCGGGAGAAAATATTATCATCCAAGGAGGAAGGATTGTTTTGTTTGCAACAATAAGGTAAGCCCATA
>JAAZPT010000308.1 GCA_012797085.1 Christensenellaceae bacterium
ATTTGACGGTAATAATTTTATTAGTTTTCTAACTTCACTATAACACTTTTTTTCACTTGTGAATGAAAAATGTGCTACACCAGATTTTTCTGAATGAACTTTTGAACCACCTAATTCTTCAAGTGTACATTGCTCACCGGTAACACTCTCTATAACTTTTGTACCTGTAATATATAGTTGCCCTATTTGGTTAACTATAAAAACAAAATCAGTAAGAGCAGGCGAGTATGCAGCAGCACCTGCGCATGGTCCAACAATTATTGAAATCTGTGGAATAACACCTGAGGCTAATGTGTTTTGATGTAGCATTTCTCCGCATCCAGCTAATGCATTAATTCCTTCACCAATCCGTGCTCCTCCAGAATCATATAACCCAATAACTGGACATTGAGCTCGCGTGGCTAATTCTATAGTTTTTGCAATTTTGCGACCATGATTAAGCCCAATTGTTCCACCAGAAACTGTGAAATCTTGTGAAAAAACAAAAACTGTTTTATCGCCAATTTTTCCTCTTCCAGTAATTACTCCATCATATTCAGTAGACTTTTTATTTGCACCATGATTATATTCGTAGTTGTTTATTCCGAATCCAACTTCTTGAAATGAATCCTTATCTAACAATAGCATTAATCTCTCTATTGCATGATATTTCTTTTTTAAATGTTGCTTTTCAATATTATAATTTTTCATTTCTCACCTTTATTTTAAAAATTCCCCAATTTATTATTATTTATCAATAAACTTTCACTTTGCGTTTAAATGTTTCATATATAATAGTATAAAGTATGTTAATCATTACAAATAAGCAAATAAGCACAATTATATTGGTGTTAAATGGTATATAATCGACAGTTGATTTAGATATTGAAATATGTACTAAATATGATATATATATTGACAGTGGCATAGTTACAATTAATATAAAAGAAATAAATGTTCTATACTTCCCTAATGCCAGTCTTATTGCCGCTTCATCCTTATACCCAAGCAATCGTAGTATTTTTATGTTTTCTTTATTTTCCTGTATAATAAGTATCATCACTAAAAAGAACATTAGCATTGAAAACAGTATTCCAATAACTTGATTTATAACAGCACTACTTTTGTTAGAATTTTGATTATATTTTGCTGCTAAAACCTGCTGATCAATAGTAATAAACGATGAATCATTAATATTTTGTTCAATTTTTGAAAAAAAAGTATTTGACACTTTTGGTGATATGTTTAGAATGTTTGCTAGTTTGGATTTGCTCATGTAGACATTATTTAATTCTCCATTTTCACAAATATCGCTAATAACTAGTTCAATATTATTATTATCAATTTTTATAATTAATGTGTCTCCTATCTTTTTATCATATAATACTGAAAAACCTTTTGAAATTACAACTTGTTCTTCATCAAAAACAACAAAATCATTTTTTGATGAAGAAAGCTTAAAATATTCATTTTTTTTATTAATACCATATAAGTTTATTATAGAATTGTTTTGATTAACAATTCTACCTGCTTTAACTATAAATTTATCACTATCACTTATACTATCATCATCTATATAATTATCCGTCTTATATATATATTTATATGCTTGTCCTTCAAACAATTTATTAAACACATGTATACTAGAAAAATATAGTGATATGCTTGTAATAAATAATGTACCAACAACAATCATAGAAATTACTGTTAATATAATACTACTCTTTTTACTTAAAATTGTTTTATA
>JAAZPT010000044.1 GCA_012797085.1 Christensenellaceae bacterium
CAATATTTAATGCCTTTTCAGAAATATCACTACCATATACAATGGAATTTGGACATTGCTTTGAAATTGTAATTGCTATTGCACCACTACCTGTACATAAGTCTAATATTTTTAAACTTTTATTGCCTATTATATTTATTGCGTGTTCGCAAAGGTATTCTGTTTCCGGCCTTGGAATTAAAACGTTTTCATCAACATAAAAATCCAAGCCGTAAAAATTGGTATATTTTAAAATGTATTGTAGTGGCTTTCTGGTTTTTCTAATATTTATCAAATCTTCAAATTTTTTTATTTCATTTTCAGTAAGCAATTTATCCTTATTTAAATACAAATTAAATCTATCAATATCTAATATGTAAGATAATATATATTCTGTATCAACCTTTGGATTTGGAATGTTATTATCAAATAAAACAGAAAATCCCCAATTTATTGCATCAAATATTTTCATTGTCAACTAAGTCTTTAAGTATAGGATCTGCCTGTCTATAATCTTTTATTACACTATAACCGTCTTCGTTTTTTATGCTTTCGGGTTCCCCATAAAGTGCTACATTCATGGCAACAATTGCACATTCAAGCATATCATCAGTAGGCTCTTTTGTTGTGAGCAATTGTAATTTTAATCCGGGCCACCTTAAAAACCTTATAAAATTAGAATCGTTATGAGCTAACCCTTTTAATAATTCATAACTTATTCCAGCAATAAATGGCATTAATGCTAGCCTACTTAATAATCTTAAATAATAAACATTACCGTGATAACCAACTACGGTAAATAATAAAATTGAAACAATAAAGACAATTAAAATAAATGATGTTCCACAACGTGGATGTAATCTTGAAAACTTCTTAACATTTTCAACAGTTAATGGCAAATTGTTTTCGTGGCAATAAACAGTTTTGTGTTCGGCTCCATGATACATAAATGTTCTTTTTACGTCTGGAACAAAAGACACAAGAACCATATATAAAATTAGAATCAAAATTCTAATCAAACCGCTACCCAAATCAATAATAATTCTATTATTAGTAGCTTTTCTTAGTAACATAGCAAAGCTTTCCGGTATCATAAAAAAGATGAGTATTGATAGTAATATTGCTAAAATTATCGCAACAGCCATCACAACTTTTTCAACACTTTTACCCAATTTTTTACTAAGCCATATTTCAAATTTACTGGGTTCTTCATCTAAAACCCCAAGCATATTTGTTGCTTTCTGTAAAACATTCATTCCCAATATCATCATCAATGCAAAATTTACTATACCCCTAATAAATGGCCAAGCAGTCCAAGGATATTTTTTAGATAAACTTTCAATTTTCTCATGGGAAATTACCATATCGCCATTTGGTTTTCTAACAGCTATTCCCATTGCATCGGGGGATTTCATCATTACACCCTCTATTACAGCTTGACCCCCAATATCAACACGTTTTTTATTTTTAGACAAGTTTTTTCACCTCAATATTTTAAATAAATCAAATAAATTTATTTTAAAAAAGGAAGCAATCAAATAGTGACTGCTTCCTAAAATTAACAAAAATTAAAGACCAAAACGTTTGTTGAAACGATCTACACGACCGCCACTATCAATAAGTTTTTGTTTACCTGTATAGAAAGGGTGGCATTTTGAACAAATTTCAACCTTAATATCTTTTTTAACAGAACCTGTTTCAAATGTTTCCCCGCAAACGCAACGCACTACTGCTTTGCCATAATTGGGATGTATCTTTTCTTTCATGCTTTATCACCTCACTTGAGCATGTGTTATAATAACAACTGCAAAATTTATATTAACATAAATAATTTATATTTGCAATAGAATATTATAAATAATTCTTTTAATTTTAGTTAGAAATTATTTTACAGTGCATATATTAAAAAATGTTTTACATTTTTCAAACTTCTTTTAAATAATTAGCCCTTATGTTATAATATATCTAGTTGGAGGTTATTTTTAAATGCAATTATTGTTAAACAAAATTAAAGAATTTATATCTTTGAATAAAAACCTTCCCAATGCTTTAACATTA
>JAAZPT010000045.1 GCA_012797085.1 Christensenellaceae bacterium
AATTGCTCAGATGGTTGATGTAATAACAGTTGTTCCTGTAAGCCCAGAAGCTCTTGAACCTGTTTTAACTAAAGCAAGAGAGGCTGGAATCGTAGTAATTTCTCATGAAGCTCAGGGGATACAAAATGTTGATTGGGATGTAGAAGCCTTTGATGGTCGTGCATATGGTGCTCATTTAATGGATAAGCTTGCTGCTGTAATGGGTGAAGAAGGAGATTACATAATTTCTGTTGGATCATTGACTGCTGCTAGTCATATGAGCTGGGCAAACGGTGCATTAGAACATCAGCTTGCAACATATCCAAATATGAATTGTATTAATGCTGATGCATTTGTGGAAAGTAATTATAACCAAAAGGCAAGCCAGGAGAAAGCAGCTGAATTAATGAAAACATATCCCAATTTGAAAGGAATGTTTGTAACATCAGCAACAGATTTACCCGGTTATGCTTTAGCTATTGAAGAAGCTGGAAAACAAGACGAAATTTGCTTGGCAGGGAATGGTGTTCCTAATGCGAACAAAGACTATTTATCCAGTAGGGCATTAGATGTTTTAGGATGTTGGGATCCAGCAGAAGCCGGTTTTGCAATGTGTAAAGTTGGCGAATTAGTTAAAAATGGTATAGAAATTGTAGATGGGATGGATTTAGGAATACCAGGCTATGAGAATGTTAGGGTTGAAGGTAATGTAATTATTGGTCAAGCTTGGAAGAATATTACAATGGATTCTCCGGAGGATGATTGGTTCTAAATGTTTTTTAGGGGGATTCATCCCCCTAAATTTTTTCAGAATAATTTAAAAGAGAAGGTTGAATTATGAGTATACCTATTTTAGAACTAAAAGATATTAATAAATCATTTAATGGACATAGGGTTCTGTGTGATATTGATTTAAAGATTAATTGTGGTGAGGTTTTATGTCTGGTTGGTGAGAATGGATCTGGAAAGTCTACACTTATTAAAATCATATCTGGTGTATACAAACCAGATTCTGGAAGTGTCTTTTTTAATGGAAGCTGTTTTTCAAAACTTGATCCTGTTATTTCAATTAAGCAAGGAGTACAAGTTATATATCAAGATTTTTCAATTTTTCCAAATTTGTCAGTTGCTGAGAATATTTCGCTTGGAATGCAATTAGTAAACAATAAAAAATTTTTGAATTGGAAAAATATAAAAAAAATGGCGCAAAAAGCTCTTGATATAATTGGAGTTTCTATGGATTTGAATGAAGAAGTTTGGAGATTGCCAGTTTCTCAAAAACAAATAATTGCCATTTGTAGGTCGATTTTACAAGAAGCAAAAATTATAATAATGGATGAACCAACAACTGCTCTTACAAATAAAGAAATAGAACGTTTATATGAAATAATTCGTGAGCTTGCAGCGAGAGGAATGGCAGTGGTTTTTGTAAGTCATAAATTAGACGAAATATTTTCAGTATGTGATAGAATAACAGTTTTACGAAATGGAAAAATTGTTAAAGATGAATATTCTAATAAGTTTGATAAGGAAAATTTGACTTATTATATGACCGGAGAACATATAGCTGAATCACCTTTTAATTATGTTCCAATAAGTCAAGAACCAATTTTCCAAGTTAAAAATCTTTGCAAAAAAGGTTTTTTTAATGATATTAGTTTTAATGTATATCCAGGAGAGATTTTAGGAATTACTGGACAATTAGGATGTGGTCGTACAGAATTAGCTAAAGCCCTATTTGGTATTGAAAAAATAGATGATGGACAAATTATTGTTCATGGAGAAAATCAATATTTCAAAAGTATTGAGGACGCCAAACGAGTTCGCATTGCTTATGTTCCAGAAGATAGACTTTCTGAAGGTTTGTTTATGCAACGTAGTTTGAAGGATAATTTTTCTTCAACAACAATTGATCGAAAAAAGAAAAAAAGTGGATTGGTTGATTTTTCTAAGGTTTTAGATGAAGCAATATTTCGCATTAATGAGCTTAATATCAATGCGAATGATGTTAGATCACTTGCTAGTACATTTTCTGGAGGAAATCAACAACGTATTGTTATTGGAAAGTGGCTAGCTACTAATCCAGAGATTCTGATTCTAAATGGTCCAACTGTGGGAGTTGACATTAAGAGCAAAAGTGAGATTCACAAAATATTAAAAGAACTAGCTAAAAAGGGAATGTGTGTGATCATGATTTCTGATGATATTGGAGAATTAATTAGTACTACAAATCGTGTTTTGGTTATGAACCAAGGTAATATAATATTCGAAAGAGAAACATCTGAAATTGATGTTGAAGTATTGAATAAAAAAATTCTTCAAGATTTGAAGGAGGATAAGAATAAATGAGAATGCTGAATAAATCTCGTAGATTTCTGAAGTCCAGCGAATTTATAGTATTAATTATACTTATATTAGTAATGATGGTCTTTTATTTTCTTAATCCTGCTTTTTTAACATTTCGAAACATGGCAGATTTATTGCGTACAATGATTGTAACTGGAATTTTGGCCTGTGGCGTAATGATAGTTATAATTAGCGGTGGTATAGATATGTCTTTTATGACTATTGCTATTTGTAGTGCATATATTACGATAAGATTTTTTGTGGCATATGAATTAGAATTGCCTTTTTTTATACTTGCTATTATGTCTATGTCAATAGGGATTTTATTTGGTATGTGTAATGCTTTTTTAATAAACACTTTTGAAATGCCAATTTTTATAGCTACTTTAAGTTTAGCAACTACAATTCGTGGATTGATGTTAGCTTTTGTAGGAAATGAATATATTCCAAGCTCTGATATGCCCAAATCAACAGTTGATTTTTCTAAGATGTACTGTTTTACTAGTACAGATTCTGGTGGAGCTACATTTGGGCTGCATTTTGCAGTTTTTATA
>JAAZPT010000309.1 GCA_012797085.1 Christensenellaceae bacterium
CAACAGGCGGTGTGGGTGATACTACAAGTTTAATTTTAGCGCCTTTAGTAGCAGCTTGTGGTATACCTGTTGCTAAAATGAGTGGACGTGGGCTTGGCCATACCGGTGGTACTTTAGATAAACTTGAAAGCATACCGGGTATGTCTATTAACCTAAGCGATGATCAATTTAAAAACAATATTAAAAGTATCGGCTTAGCCATAATTGGACAAACGGGGAACCTTGCTCCGGCGGATAAGACTATTTACGCCTTGAGAGATGTAACATCTACTGTAGATAGCATTCCGCTAATAGCATCAAGCATTATGAGTAAAAAAATTGCAGGTGGAGCAAAGGCTATAGTTCTTGATGTTAAAACAGGGAATGGCGCAATAGTTAATACTTTAGAAGAGAGTATTGAACTTGCTAAAACCATGGTACAAATAGGTGAATTAGCCAATAGGCCGGTTATTGCAGTAATAAGCAGCATGGAGGAGCCTTTGGGATCCCATGTGGGAAATGCTTTAGAGGTTAAAGAGGCTATTGATGTACTTGCAGGAAGAACAAAAGGAGAACTGTTAGAAGTATCCTTATATTTAGCAAGCTATATGCTTTTGCTCTCAGGAAAGTACGATAGTTTTGATAAAGCATATAAATGCTTGGAAGATTGCTTATATTCAGGCGAAGGTTTAAAAAAATTGAAGCAGATGATTATTGCCCAGGGTGGCGATGGTTCAGTTTGTGATGATGTTTCAAAACTCCCTCAATCCAAATATAGTTTTGAGCTAAAAAGTAATAAAGAAGGCTATATTGAAAGTATGGATACTATGCAGCTTGGTTATGCTTCTCAAGCTTTAGGTGCCGGCAGGCAAAGCAAAACAGATGTTATTGACCCTTCAGTAGGCTTTGTTTTACATAAAAGAATTGGCGATAAAGTTAATAATGGTGATATTGTTGCAACTATTTTTTATAATAAAGAAAATAGTTTAGATAATGTAAAGCAATTAATAAGCAGCAGTATAAAAATAAGCAACAAAATAGTATCTAAACCAAAGCTTGTGTTGGCGGTTGTAGATAGTAATGGAATAAAAATGATGTGATTTGTATATGAAAAAAATTAAAATCACAGTTATGAAAATTGCTTGCTATAGGGACTTAATTGAAAAGTATGAAAACCCGATAGAATATGCTTGTGATATGAAAGTTGGGCAAGTTTTTATTGCAAATGGATGGAAAAAACCGGAGAATTTTTGTCAAAGTGCTTGGGATACCATATCTCCTTTTGTTATGGCATTATCCCATGGTGGCAAAGGTTTTTATGATGGTTGGATGAAAAACCCAAAATCTGCTATGCTTTCATGTAATGATGGCTTTAGACCGGTAAGTTTTTTGATAGAAGCTATGGAATATGATGAAGTTTAGATTATGTGTTTTTTAAATGAAAACATCTTAAAATACTGTTGACTAATATAACTAATAGTGTTATAATAAATAATTGTAAGCAGAAGCTGTCCGCTTCTCACCTGGCGAACTAAGTTTGCATGGTTAATAAATTATTGTATTTTTTAGCGGCGGGCATCTATGCTTGTCGCTATTTATTTTATTATCAATATTTCAGGAGGTGCATTAATATTAGTGAATTAATGATCAATGAAGAAATTAAAGATCGTCAAGTGCGTGTTATTGATTCCAATGGGGAGCAACTAGGTGTTTTTCCTATTGCTGAGGCATTAGCTATAGCTGAACAAAAACAACTGGATCTTGTTAAAATTGCTGATAAAACTGATCCGCCGGTTTGTAAACTGTTAAATTATGACAAGCACAGATATGAACAATCAAAGTTTGAACGCGAGATGCGTAAAAAACAAAAAGTTGTAATGTTAAAAGAAGTACAAATTTCTGTTACTATAGAGGAAAACGATTTATTAACAAAAGTTAGACGCGCTATTAAATTCTTAGAAAATGGCGACAAAGTAAAAGTTGTAATTCGTTTTAGGGGAAGGCAAATTGTTCATGCCGATATTGCAACAAACCTTATGAAAGATTTTGCAAATCGTGCATCAGATGTATCAACAATACAACGTGAACCTTTGATTGAAGGTCGTAATATGATCATGATACTTGCGCCCAAAGCAGAAAAGCAAAGCTTTGCTGAAAAAGCTGAAGTTAGACGCAAAGAAAGAAATAATTAATAATATTATATTATAGCGCAATTTAGAATTATTTAATCTTTAGGGAGGAGGAGCACTATGCCTAAAATAAAATCTCACAGAGGTGCCGCAAAAAGGTTCTCATTCACAAAAAGCGGTATAGTAAAACATAAACAAATGAATGCTAACCACCAAGTTCACCTTAA
>JAAZPT010000310.1 GCA_012797085.1 Christensenellaceae bacterium
AAGGGCGATAAGCGGGTAAATTTAAAGGATTTTAGAAGAGCCCACGGCACAAGACCCCTCAGTTTTGCGTCGAGTGAGGATTTGCTTGCCATTATGAAGTTGGAGCCGGGCGCAGTTACTCCTTTAGGCTTACTTAATGATGACGATATACGTATTGAGTTTTATTTGGATAAAAGCTTTCTTGAAGGCGATTTCAGGATAGGCTGCCACCCAAACGACAACACGGCAACAATATGGCTGAATATAAATGATTTAATAAAAATTATTAAAGAACACGGAAATATTATCAATGTTGTGGAGATATAGTTTTGGGAATGTAGAATAATATTTATGAAACATTGTATATAAACACTAAAAAAGTAGGCAAAACCTACTTTTTATTATTTTTAACACTTAAAACATAAAATATTCAAAAAATTGATAAAAAATTAACATAATTTTTATTTTATATGTTATAATAAAATCAGGTTAATAATAAATATTAACGGAAACATAAGGAGGCGATCCATATGTTCTTAAACGCCAAAAACCTTGTTTTAAAACAAGGTAACTGTACTACGGAATATATTAAATTCGGCTATGGCAAAGAAAACATTATAGGAATACCCGGCTTAGGTGATTCCTATACAAGCCTTAAGGGTAAAGCCTTCTTTTTAGCTTACTTTTTTAGAGTTTTTGCTAAAGATTATACTGTATATATGTTTGCACGCAAACGTCCACTTCCCCAAACTTATTCCACCAGGGAAATGGCAAAGGATATTGCCCTTGCCATGGATGAGCTTAACATAAAAGATGCTCATATATTCGGAGCATCCCAAGGGGGCATGATAGCCCAATATTTAGCCATAGATTATCCCGAAAAGGTAAAAAAACTTGTTATTGCCATAAGTTTGGCAAGGCAAAACGATGTTATTAAAGGGGCGTTAAACACCTGGATAACCATGGTGCAAAACAATGATTTTGCAGGTATGCTAAGGGATGGTGCTATAAAATCTTATACACCCAAAGGCTTTAAGTTAAGAAAACCCCTTATTCCCCTTATAGCATTATTAACAAAGCCCAAAAACTTTAATAGCTTTTTTACACAAACCAATGCTTGCTTAAGCCATGACAGCTACGATGAATTAAACAAAATTACAGCATCTACCTTTATTATAGGTGCGGAGAAGGATCAAATTGTAGGTGTTGAAGGCTCTAAGGAATTGGCTCAAGGTATAAAGGGCAGCCAACTGTATATTTACCCTACATATAGCCATGGAGTTTATGAGGAAGTCAAGGATTTTAACCAACGTATATACGATTTTTTGCAAGGAGGCAAAGCATGAGAATACTTAAAGATATACCCTTTAGAGAGATAAGGGGAGGCATTTGCTATATTCCGGAAAACGATAACATTAAAAAATTGCCTATAACAGATTATATGAAGGGTGATGAAAAAGCCAACGGTATAATTTGTTACGGCTATGTTGATTTTAATGCCGGAATATCCTTTGAAGTGCTTTGTAAGGCATATAAGGACCCGTCGGGCAACATAACGGGCTATGAGGGCAATAAAAACAAAAGCATAAAGCTCAGGCTTGCCAATGTTAAGGATTGCCAAGTTGTTATGCTGAACGATATAGAAATTTATAACGCCCATTCCAGCAAAATAGACGGCATAAACGATTATTATAAGGGAACAAAGGCGATAGAAAAATTGCGCAGCATAAACTATTCCTTTTTGGATCCGTTTCGACACCCGGAATATCCCGACGATATACAAGCCGCATTAGGTACAGAGTACCTTTGGGTAAGGTGCAAGCTTGTTCGGGATGATATATTTTACGGAACGCTTCTCAACGATTCTATACAAAACCCCGATTTACGCTCCGGGGAAGAAGTTATGTTTAAATATGAAAATGGCAAGTGTGAAATAGTTTTGTAAATTCAAAAATTATAGGTTATACAAATTAGGGAATAATGGTATACAGAGTTGAACAAAAAAAGATAAGCATAGATATAATCTTTGCTTATCTTTTTAAAATAAATTCATTTTTTATTATTTTTTAAAACACAAAAAATCTTTAAGAGTTTTTTAAGCCTTCTTCAAAAGAAGATTTGAATTTCAACAAGTTGTTTTTTGCAATTTTCATAACTCTAACAGACTCTTCCGTTTTTTTAATTTTATCCAATAATTCTTTCTTTTCTTTCTCATTTGCTTCATCTACCTTAAACCTTAATTCAACCAAACCTTTTTCAATATCTATAAGATTCTGAACATACTTTTCATAAACACTGTTGGAGTATTCAAGATCGTGCTCATCATTAAGAAATATTTCTCTTACTGATACTAGTAATTTTGCAGATTGTATAATGGTGTATTTTTGGCCAACCAAAGCTGATGCACCAGCACCAAGCCCTAAAACAGCACCACCACCAAGTCCAAGAATAGCGCCGCCACCTACAATAACAGCCATACCGCCTGCCATTCCAGCACCGCCTATTGCAATTGCTCCACCACCAAGGTAAGCGAGACAGGCACTAGCTAGGGCTGCACCATTAAGTCCTATAAATTTTGAGCCAACCAATGCGATAGCTATTTTTGGAGCCAATATTCCCGCTGTTGCAACGATAACTAAAGTAATAATAGCGGTAATAGTAATAGATCTTAATAAAGCTTTTAGAACTTCATTTAGTTCAAATAATACACTATTATGACATTTTCTAAGCCTAGCAATATAACCTTTTGTGTAATAATCGCTACAGAAAAGAGAGTCAAGATAATTGTCACCAAGATCTTTTTTAAATCCATTAAATATGTTCTGAAGCATTTTATATTTTTGGCTCGGGACATTATTGCCTTTTTTATCTTTTTCAAGACCTAAAGTATAATATGGTTCAAAAAGCATGGCTTCAAGAAGAACCAAACGAAACCAAGTTTTGTGCGGTTCGTTTTCTTCAATCTTTTGAATTAATTCTTTTTCATCATTATACCAATTAATTTTAGCTCCTTTAACTTGTAAAAAACTTTCAAACCCACTTGAAATAATATTTTTCCACTCATTAAGCCAATCTAGTTTTAAGTTTTTGACACCTTCATAGTTAATTAACAACTTATTGTTTTGAATATCATTCATTGTTTTAAAATATTCAAGATTATACAATATTTCTGTTTGATCAACTGTTAAACAAAACTTTTCTAAACCCATATCGTCACCTATTCTTTCATATATTTTCTTATCTGATTGTAAAAATGCAAACCTTTTTATATCTTCATACATTTTTTTGATGTTTTTTATATTTCTTGCTTTTAAACTCCAGCTTACATCTTCACCAATAGCAATAGCAAATCGTCCAATACCAACATAATTAACAGAAACCCAATATTTTTGAGAAACTACAGCTTCACCTATGTCAAGTGTTGTAAAAACTCCGGTTGAAATTGTAAGCATTCTTGCAATTGTGGGATTATTTGCTGGCATTATTTTTGACCATTCAATATTCTTTATATCTGAAAAAGAAGTAATATTATTTGCTTGCACCTCTATTGCAAAATGGCGAACAAAATAAAAACTTCGTACAAGACACTCATTTGCGATTAAAGGAAGGGCTTGCCTTCCAAGCTCGATTAAAAAGCCAAGCTCTCCACGTAAATCAAACTTTAATACGCTTTCTTTGATTAATAATCCATTTTCATCGCGCTTAGCAAATAAAGTTCCGTTAAAGAGTTTAGATAAAAACTTGGAAAGTGAATTATCATTAATATTTAGATTTTTAAAAAAAGGAAGTACTGATAATTCTTTTGCTAATGCAAGTATTGGACCCGGAATTCCTACTCCGCCGCCTTTCCCGGCAGAAGTACTTGTTCCTGCCATATCACTAACGAGATGAAAAAACCAATAAAGTGTGCCGAATAATATTTTAGTAGGAATATCCTTGCCAATAAAAATCTTACTTGTTTCAGCAACATCAACAACCATAAAACAGCCGTTTACATCTGTACCATATGACTTAAATGTAAATTGAGTAAGTAACGAAAACATTAAGCCAACAATTGTTGGGTGATGAGCAAAATCACGCAAATGATGTTGTAATCCTCCTCCAAAATTAGGAGTATTTCCATCGCTTGGAATGTGAAATTTATTTTCAAGATATTCAATAGCAGATTGTAAATCATCACCTTTACAGCCATGCATCTTAGCAATTTTTTTAACGAAATCGTCAATTTTGTTATCTGCTATATCTCGTCCACGTTTTAAATTAAATTCTCCAACCCATAAAATGTCAAGCATACTACAGAATATTCCGCTAGCAATAGATAACAAATAATCATATTTATCAGCTTGACTTGATAACAAATCAATTTGACTATTTAAGCCAAATATTATTTTATCAAGGTCAAATTCATTTTTAAATGCCACATCCTCATATGGCAAAAGCTTGATTTGAAGTTGTTTATTATCAGTCATAGTAATCAAATCCTCGCAAATCTTAATATTCTTTAGTATGCATAATAAATTTTTTTACTGCCATTTAGAAAGAGCCAAGCCTTCTTTATCCTTAAAGTTTCCTGAAAGTATAGCAATAAAGTCAAAGAATACACCAATTCCCCAAAAACCACCGGAAAATAAATAAAAAACACCTGTGCCAATTTTGCCTACATAAAACCTATGACCGCCTATCCAGCCCAAAAATAAGCACAAAAGCAGGGCTACCAAGCGGCTTTTTTCACTTGTTTCAGGGGTATATTTTACTTCCTTAACAACCTCTTTTACTATTACTTTGGGCGGCTCGGGTTCGTTAACATATATATGCTTATATATTACCTCCTTTTTAACAGGGGGCTCAGGCTTTTTTTCAACATAACCGCAATACTCACATTTGTCTACTTTTATATGTGCTCCGCAACAGGGGCATTTTCCGGCCATTTTATCCTCCTAAATAATAAAGTTTTTAACTAAATCTCATACCAAATAATCTCGTTGGCTTCCATATCCAAATCGAAGCTTGTTTGTTTTAATTGTGGTTAGTTTTTGTTATGACCTGTACTTTCCTCTCTCGTCATAAGAACACGTTTCCAGTAGTTTTCCCTGTCATCTATGCTATTTTCATCCCATGCTTGTACAATTTCTAAAAGAGTAAATTTATAATACTGGCGAACGTATTCCATACCCTTGTTCTCCACCAGTTGTATTAAATCGACATCGCCACCATGCCCGTCAACAATGTAATCGTTCCATCTTTGCCATATCCCGTATTCTCCAGCGGCTTTACCCACGTATTTTTTGACAGTCTTGGTATCGGTGATCAGGTATATTCCTTTAATTGATAGTGCATTTTTCCAAACCTGATTATCTTTCAAAATTACGTTTTCAAGTGTTCTAAACGGAATATCGAGATTTTTATATCCCGGGAAAACATGTGTCGAATACTTCTCTTCCAGCAATTCTTTTACGATAAGGCGCGGGAAATAAGTCTCCATATTGTTACGAACTCTACGTTCATTATGTGCATACTTAATTTTTAGTCGGCCTATGAACTTGCTGTAATCGTCGCACAATTCCACCTCGTAAGGGTAGTCGTTTCCGAGAGTTAAATTTCTATTGACCACTCTCCAAATACCACCAAAAAGCCATGTGTTGCGCTCAGGATAAAATGAGATCAATGAAAAGATAAAGTCACGATTAAAGTCATTTCTTGGTATTTTTTCTGAGCCATCTTCTTCATGTGCATTTGAGTAGCTGTTCCATTCACGCCATTCGTTCATGTCTCTCATAAACGCAACCAATGGTTCAAAACCATCAGCACACTTAGCAAAATGTATTTTGTAGTTTTTTAATGGAGAAAGGTTGGTAAAAAGTTCGGAAAGATAAATATCTGCCATTGTTGAGCTCCTTTTGTCAAAATAGTTTATTGATGTCCATTGTTTGTATTTATTGAAATATTCCTTGCCGAGCGACCATGGATAATTATCTAGCTCTTTGAGGTTATATTTACCTAAATATTAGAATGCACGAAATGCTTCAAGTATTGCTTTGAATGAGGCATATTCTTTAAGCTTGCTATTCTGAAATGAAGTGAGTCGGTCGATCTTTTGGTAATGCCGCAGCACTTCATCAACGAGAGTTACATTGCCTTGCTTAAGGTACTCGTCAATACTAAGGGCAAGATGTGCTTAGCAACTGGATACACCTTGCATATATTTGTACTATAAAAATCGTAAGGAAAGCTTTTAACATACCAACTAAATCTCATACCAAATAATCTCGTTGGCTTCCATATCCAAATCGAAGCTGCTGCCGTCGCCCCTGTAAATTGTTGTACTTAGGGGCTCATATGTGTTGTTTATAACGCAATATTTGCCGTTGGCAACATAGGCGTGCACTTCAGCATTGTAGTTGCTGCTGTACCAGGTTTTAAGCATGTTTTCGCTGTTACTTGCCCAAAGTATTGCTCTATGCAACAACCTTGAGTTTTCAAAACTATAAGGTAAGCCGCTTATATAAACGCCTCTGCCTTTGCCGAACTCGTTTACAGCCAAGTTTACACGCTCATCATCAAGGCTTAATATTTTTGTACCTTCAAGGGCAAAAATGTTCTTTTGACCTGTACCGAAGTCAATTTTCCCTGCAACATCTTCTGTGATAAAGTGCTTGTGCTTATCCCAATTATATTTATCACAGCCCAAGGTAAAGCCATATTCCAACTCAACGCCCAACACGCTTGGCAACTGTATAAAGCTGCCCTGATACTGTACAGCGGCGGGCTCGCCTATGCCGATAAAGCCGCCACCCTTGGCAACAAAGCTTTTTACTGCCGTTGTAATTACGGGGTTTGTCCAATACATGCCGCCGCTGTGAGCGGTGTAGGCATCTCCCACATTTATTATAACATCAAAATCATTTAATAAGTTGTTATTTTCTAAAATATCATCAAAGCTTATAAAGCTAACATCAAAGGGAGCCCCTGATAAAGCCTCAATAACGCCGGCATAATAATAGTTTGTTTTTTTATAAAGGGCATGATGCACCATGTGGGCACCCCATGCACGCATTTTGCCCCAGGTATTCAGCACGGCCACTTTTTTAAAGCAATAGGGAGTACAGCCTTGAACATTGTTATATAGCGTTCTGAATTCATCACAAACCTGCTTAACATATTCTATAAAATCGGGGAATTGCAACGCCAGCTTTAAATAGCCGCCGTAGCCTATGCGGTCTATGGGCTTGCGAAGTATGGCACGCCTTGCAGTAACCCAGTTTATTTTGGCTTCTTTTACCGGATCGCCCCCTTCATAGAACGTATCGGGGAAGAAGTAGGGCAAAAGCCTGCCCTCTGTATATTTAACGCCCTCAATATCGCTAATAAGCCTTAGTGTTGAGCCGTTGCCCACACTGCCCACAACGGCATCTATTCCCATTGTGGCAAACTCGGGCATAAAGGGCTCTGTGCCTATCCAGTGGTCGCCAAGGAACATCATAGCTTCTTTGCCGAGCTCATGGGTTAAATCGGTAATTTCCCTTACAAGCTTGGCAACTTCTCTGCGTTGGAAGGCTTGAAAGTCCTTATATTCCTTGCCGGCTATTCTGTATTGATTGTTATGATAGCCTTGGTCTATTATAAACTCGGGCCTGAATTTGTAGCCAACTTCAGCCTCAAACTGCTTAAGTATATAGGGGCTTACACTGGCGCTGTAACCGTACCAGTCAACATATTTTTCCCTGGCCTGTTCATCAAAAAGCAATGTAAACTGATGGAAAAACGTTGTATAGCGAATTACATCCACATAGGGGTGATCCGCAACGAACTTTTTTAAACGCTCCATTGTAAAAGCTTTTGTTTTAGGCTGCCTTACATCAAAGGTGATTTGGCGCTCAACGTTTTCCCAACTGTTTGTAACGGCATTGTACATATGCACAGGGTCCCAAATAATGTAGGCTAAAAAGCTTACCGTATAATCATGATATTGTATGCTTTTAAGGGTAAGGCTTGTTGTGGCTTCATCATAGCTCCATTGGCTTGGGGGCACAATATCACCGGTGCTCCTGTCTATAACCTCCCACCAACGGCTAATATCGTCATAGTTGTTAGGCTTCAGCATATCGGGGTAAAGGCCTTTCATAAGGTTTATTGTTAAGCTGTCCCCTAAGGCTGTGTATTTGGGGGTCATAATATAAACCTGTTGAACTTCATCAGGGTTGGCGTTAGCCCATTCATTATCCTTGCGGGTGGTATAGTATGTAGAATAAATTTTAACATCGGCTGAGGATAACTCCTTAGGGAATTCCGTACCGTCGCAATCCCTTATGGCATCGGCGTCCAAGTAATCAATAAGCTCTAATGTTTGCGGAACAACGTCTAAATCTGTCGGTAATGTAACCCTTCCCTTGTTTATGCTCATTTTAAATCTCCTTTATTGTTGTTATGCACAAATCACATAATGATATTCTACCATAAATA
This sequence comes from Christensenellaceae bacterium, assembly GCA_012797085.1. GTDB lineage: Bacteria > Bacillota > Clostridia > Christensenellales > Aristaeellaceae > JAAZPT01. The sequence goes on from JAAZPT010000310.1 coordinate 8,440, forward strand.
AAACAAACTTAAAGCCCTTAAGCAGTTTAATAAAACTTTGCAAAAGGGCTTAAAAAATAAATTGTAAATTACTTATTCCACAAAATTGGCATAAACCTGCCATTTAAATGTGCCTTCACCATCACGCCTTTGGGCACTGCCGCTCAATATAAATGTATTTTTATTGGGTGTGCCGAAGCTTACACCGTCGGCGTTTTGCCATGCTTCAAAAAGGGCATCAAAATTATCGGGATTATCCCCTGTGCCAAAATCCAATTTATGGGGAGCCTTAAAACGAATACTGCTTATATACCTTTTTAAAAATTCGGGCTGTTTTTTAAATATAGCCAAGGCATACTCATAAATTTCCTTACCCATTTTATCATGGGAGGGATCACTTATATCAAGCAAAAAATCTGTAGTTAATATATATATTCTAACCTGTTTTAAAGGCGGATCTTTTCTTTTTTTGTAGCCGAACAATGCCATAAATCAAACTCCTTTTTTATTTAAAATTTAATTTTGTTTTAAAAACTTTTTTATTCCTTTTTATTAAAGCCCAGGGCATATAAGAAGCAGGAAGCTATTTCACGGTTTCCCGGATGCAAGCGGTTCAAGCCTTTAAGTATATCGTAGGTTTTAGCATGGCTTTCGTCATTTTGTGTATATGTAAATATCGTTAATGCTCTTGCGTATTGCTCCGCCACAGTTTCGTTTTTGGGGTATGAGTCATGCATGTTTTGTAAAAGAGATAATGTAGCTGGTTTATCGTTAAGCTTTTCTTTTAGATAAAGCGTAAATAAGGCTCTGCTATATGTGCTGATGGTTGAGGGGTGCTTCGGATGCTGCTCCAACAAATTTTTAATTTTGCCTATTGTATTTTTGCAAGGTTTTAAATCTTGCTTTAAGCTCAAATAGTACAGGGCTGTTACATAGGGCTCAACAAAATAATCTTTGTTGCTATTATATATATCCCTTAATTCCCTTATGGTTTTAATGCAGTTTAAGGCATCTTGATCTTTGCATAAAAGGGCTAAACACAGGGCATAAGTATAGGTAATATCTATATTGTTATTTACTAAAAGGCCCTTTAGCTCGTTACAAACTTCCCTTTTTGTTTTCAGGTCGCCCTCATGGGCTTTTTTAAAAAGTTCTTTTGAATATTCCGTAAGTTTAGCCAGGTGTTCCTCTTTATTAAAGCTGTTAAAACTTATTATATTATCCCCCATGAGGCCGCCTCCTTTTTATTTATATTTTAGCTTATAAAACCCATAAAGTAAAACATAAAGAGTTGTTTTTACAATGTAATATTGACAGTTTTTACCATTTTGTTTGTGTAAAGTAAAATTTACAAAATCCATGTTGAAAGTTTTTACCCTATTGTATATTCTGTTATATATAAGGAGGGGATTATTATGAAAAAACTTTTAGCTTTTTTAATTGCATTTTTATTTATGCCCAACATTGCATTTGCCGAGGGTGATTTGCAGGTTGTGGATAGTAACCTTATTTTTGTAAATAACAAAAACGGATATTTTTTTGCAAGTGTACAAAATAAAGGGGATAAGCCTGTTTGTTATGATAATGGAGTATTAAACATTGTGGATAAAGAAGGCAAAACAGTATTTAGCAATGATTTTATAAGGTTGTCGCCGTATACTTCTACAATAAATCCGGGAGAATATATGTATGTTATGGATCGGTATATAAGTATTGAAAATATAAAGGATACAGAAGGCTTAGAGCCGCAATTTACTGTTACCGCCATAGAGCCGGAAGATGAATATGCCATTTTTGAAAACGAGGCTACATTTGAAATTAATGATGCCCTTGAAGGAAGCTATATGTATGTAACATTTACAAACACAAGCGATGAAGTTAAATATGACATAGCTTACTCTATTGCATTGTTAGATGCCGATGGTAAAATTATATTTTGTGATGATAAATACACTGGTTTAGGCCTTCATCCCAACGCTACAGTAACTGCGAGCATATATATAAATGACGATATAATAGAACATTTTGCTGAAAACAACATAGTGCCGGTAAAAGCCGATGCCGTTGTAAAGTATGGCAAATAATAACAATAAAAACCGACTTGGTCGGTTTTTTGTTTGCCGTAAATACAAACAAAATATTTACAAAATCTAAAAATAATATTTACATAAGCTGTGTTGATAATTTTATAACTATTATTTAATCTATATAAAAAGGAGGGGTTTTTATGAAAAAATTTTTAGCTTTATTATTAATTATTTTGTTATTCTTACCTAATTTAGCCTTTGCCGAGGATGCTTTGCAAGTTGTTGACAGTAATATTTTTATAGTGGGTAAAAATTACGGTTTATATTTTGCAAAGGTGGAAAATAAAAGTGATAAGCCTGTTTTATATGAAGACGGCGTATTGGACATGCTTGATGAAAAGGGCAACATAGTATCAAGCGATAAATATATTATGCCGCGCCAATACCATGGCATAATAAACCCGGGGGAATATGCATATATTAAAACTACATTAAGTGGGGATAGTGCTAATGTTAATTTAAAAACCCAACTTAATATTAAAAGCAGGGAAAGTAAAAACGAATACGCTGTTTTTGAAAGCGAAACCACATTTAAATATGCCAGCCCTTATGGCAATAACTATATATATGCAACTTTCACAAACACAAGTGATAAAACCTTATATGGCATAGGTTGTTCCGCAGCTTTATATGATGCTGATGGCAAAATTATATTTTGTGATGACAAGTGGATATTGGAAATAGGTGTTCATCCCAATACCTCAACAACTGTACGTTTTGATATACACTCCAGTTTATTGGATTATTTTAAAGAAAATAACATAGTGCCTGTAAAAGCTGATGCAGTTATAAGGTATGCCATAAAAGATGATAATATAATATACTAAAATATCCAAAAAATTCTTTTTAAAAAACCGACTTAGTCGGTTTTTATTTTAATCTGTTTTATATGTTTTATTCAGCCTTTTCAAGTTGGCGTATGCTTTTTGATTTTGATGTGAACAATGCGGTAATTACAAGGCCCGCTCCGGCAATTATCAATAAAAAGCCTATGCCTCTTCCTTCACCTGTGCCAATGAGCCTGCCTATACTGTTGGCAAGTATTCCGCCCTCTTTTAAGGCCGGCTCAAAAACATAATCGGTCAATACACCGCTCAAAATGTAGGCAAGTACAAAGCCCAATTGAGAAATTAAGGATATTAAACCCCAGGCCCTTCCCTGTTTTTCATTATCTATGGACTTCCTGATAAGCACGTCAATACTTGCAGTGGCATAGGGCAATGAGGCAAAGAAAATAAAGCCGAAAACAACTATTACAGGTATTGTTGTAGTTGCACCGAAGCCCGCCATGGCAACACCGGCCACAACGCAGCTTAATACCAATACATTTACATAGTTCTTTTTTAATATTCCGCCACCTATAACAATGCTGGAAACCATCATTCCCAAGGCGCAAATTGTTTGCATAAGCCCTGTAACCTGCTCGTTTGTAAAGGATAATATCATGGGCTTGGAAAGCATTTGAATAAAGCCTAAATAAAACATTAAAAGGGATACGAGGCTTATAAGAACTACTACACCTTTAGATTCTACAATAACAAGCCAACCCTCTTTTAAATCCCTAATGAAGTTAAATTCCTTTTTAACCGTTGATTTAACGGCAATGGATTTTCTAACGGCAAGTATAGCCATAATAGTTATAAATATTGTAAAAATATCTATTAATAATATTACTTCCATACCGAATGCAGCCATAATAATTCCGCCTAAAACAGGTGAAATCAAAAATTTTGAGGAAGATGATATGCCCATCATACCGCTTGCCTTTGTATATTCCTCTTCCGATAGTAAATCCGTAATTGTCGCTTTAAATGCGGGGCTTAACAAGGATACAAATACGGAATTGAAGCCAACGCAAAATACTATTTGCAATACTTTAATGTTGCCCAGCGCCATTAGTATAAGCATAAGTATAAGCCCTAAGGCGGATACAAAATCCCCAAGCACCATAAGCAAACGCCTGTCATACCTGTCTGCAAGTACACCCGCAATGGGAGCCAACAAAATTGCAGGAAGGAGTGCGGCGGTTTCAACCATGCCAACATCCAAAGCGGAGCCTGTTAGCTGCCATACATATACTCCCAGCCCAAAGGCGGTCATGCCGGAGCCTATGCTCGCTATTAAATCCCCCAACCATAATATAAGGAATTGCTTAAAACCCTTGCTTGTTTTGCTCATTTTTGCCCCCTGTTTTTTATGCTATACTCCATTATGCATTATTTTAATTAATTATGCTTGGAATTTTTGTTAAAACAATGTAAATTTTAATAACTTTGCATTATAAAAACAATAGTGGCATATAAAAAACCGACTTGGTCGGTTTTTGTTTGGTTTTTTATGTTTTTTTATACACTGAAATACATATATAATTAATATAAAAATTTTATAACCTGCTTAATATATGTACCCTCACCTGCGGGGAATTGGCCTATATAATTAAGCTGCTAATCAACCAGCTCTTTGTACATTTTCATAAGCTCGCCAACGCATTGGCTTCAACAATATTTCTATATTTTTTGGGGTAAAAAAACTTATGCTATAATGTACAATGTTTTCAGTTTTATTTAGCGTTTGGGATTCTGTTATCCATAGAGTTGTTTTTGCAACGCTAACAGCAAAGTTATTTATTTCTATATTATAAAATTGGTTTATGTTTACCTTTATGGGGTTGGTTGCTAAGCCTGCCACAATTTGGCCGCGATACTCCATTGCTATAATTTTATTTTCAAGTCGTTTTAATGATAGGTAGGTTTCAGTTAAAAAGTTGCCACTGGATTGTTAACACTTAAAATCATATACTTAAAAACCCTTCAAAAGTATATGACTATTAATCATAAATTAATCAACTAACCCTATCAAATTATATAAAAGTAAAAACAGCTGAGCTGCGTCCCTTCTTCTTACCCTGCTATGAAGCATTCCATGGTGAATAAAGTTTCGGTTAACTATGTCTGGTTGATTCTTAAAATTATTTCCACTCGCAAAGGTAACCATTAGTGCATTATTAACATTTATAAGATTGAGTAAGGAAAAAAACGCATTTCGATTAGAAAGCTCCAACTCCATTTCACCATATATTTTTTGAGCTCCACGAAGACCCACTCTTCTATTTGTTTCTTTATTTTGATAACGGATTATTTTTCCATCTATAAGTGCAAAAAGTATCATTGCACAAGACTTATATCTCCTATTCTCAAAATTTGCGATGGCTTCTTCCAAATCATCCTTCCTAATATTCTCTAGTTTACTTAATTCTATAAAAAGTTCCTTCATTGACGCTGCATTTATATATCGCCTCATGTGCTCATTAGCTTCTTCTAAAGATTGAGGTTTTTTGTTAAATACGTTCAATGTAGCGGAAGGTGGAACTGTCCAACCATATTGTCCCCAAACCTTATAACTTTCTTGTAATGCTTCTTTTTGTTCGTCTGAAAGTGATGGAATCTTTATACTCTTTGCTAAATCTGCAAGAGCATTGCTCAATTTAGCAAAAGCTGCACTATAATCAGGAAGTGAATTTAAAATCGTTTGGTGCATTTGTCTTATTGTCTCATAAACTGAGGATGTGTAAAATGACTGCAAAGATCTAGTAAGCTCCGCAATCGATTCCGATACTTTAAATATTTCTGGAGACACATATATCTTAGGCATTTTAATATTAGGAATAACTACTGGAGGTATCTTAAACTTATAAATTGATTCAGACAGGGAATTTAATGTTTCTTTCATTTTGAAATTTATATCATCAGTATATAATTGAAAAGCTTCAACAAATCTGTCAGATTTATTTTCTAAAGAGCTGTTTATATAATAGACATTGAAACTTTCATTACTTTTAGTATAAGTATCAATGAAATTCTCGATATCGGCTTCTGAAACTTCTAATATTTTTGTCTTGTATTTCTCATCAATGTGGTTGCTTAGAATCCCAAAAACAATTTCTGAGGAGTTCGCGCCCCTAGATTTTTCAAAGTATTCAACATCTTTAATTGAAATATAACAAGTAACGGATACTATCTGTTCTCCTATGTTTATCTCAATCCTTGGACGACCTTCTATAAAATATTCTTCCATTTAAGTTACCACCATTTAATCATCTTGTATTTTCGCCTAACATTAACCATCTTAAATCCTTATTCTTGATGTTCTTCATTTTTCTAAATCTATAACAACATCATTAATTAAATATTTAATTTTCTTTTCTTCCTCTTTTAGTTTTTCTAAATCCTTATAATATTGAGTTTTTGTCATCTTCATACAAGCAATTCTATTATCATATGTACGATTTTTTATTGCATGTTCAGAATAAAACAAAATAAAATCATGAATAGTATGCGATAAAGCAGTACAAGCGGCACTCCACTCTTTAATCTCCTTTGAAGGCAAATCTAAGTTAGATTCTTGGAAATAATAATACTTTATTAAAGGACTTATTTGTTCAAATTCTTCTATAAATTGTATTTCAGTTGATGTTCCATTTAATAATTCATTAAATGCTTTAATTAATCTTTCAGCTAAATTAACCAGATGAATCAATATAACTTTAGTCTGGTGTATTAAAGTAGCTTCTTCAGCAGTATGTGTTACATAAAACTCTTTTAATGTTTTGTAATTTGAATTTATGTCAAAATATACATCATTAATAAACTTTGATCTATTTGATAACCTATACCACCAACTTTTATCTTGTGTATCATCCACCCAAACTGTTTTACATAAAAAGTTAGAATTTAAAATATCATCCTCACTTTGACCGTAATAACAAAAAATATTATTTTCTAACTTACCTGTCCAATGTTTCTCATCCTTTTCATTTGTATATACTTCGATATTCATAATAATACTTACTATCTCTTTATGCACTTTTGAAATATCTTCTAAGCTAAGTGATTCTTTTAAGATTATTTTAACTATGTATCTTTTAGCACTAGCAGTATGAATAGGTTCTACTTGATAAATTCTATATTTATCTTGTTCTAAAAAATAATTATTTGATATATAAGGTATATATTGTTCAACAGAAAAGAATATAGTTCCACCTAATTTCGATCTAAAAATTGGATTTTGAGCATATTCCGGATGCTTTATATTCCAAATCTTCATATATTGAAATAATAAATTAATTATATCATCTAAAGATTTCTTCCCTTCTTTTAATAAACTTCTAGCTATTATTGCATCATTAAAAAAACTTGTGAAAAGGCTTGATTGTTTCTCAGAATCTGGATGATTATACGAATATTGATTAGATGAAGAAGATGATAAAATAGCATAACCAGTTCCTAGAAATTTTTCAAGGCTTGACTCATAATCAAGACTTGGTAAACCATTAATTTTAAAATGTCCTGAATGACATGTATCAAAAATCAACAATTTATTTTTTACATTTATTTTATTAAAGTATTCTATTAAATCTTCTGTTTTTATATGTCCATCACTAAATACCAGAATATGGTATCCATCCCGACTAATACAACCATGTCCTGAGAAGTAAAAAATAAAAGTATCCTCATGCTCAACATCAAATTTGAAGTTTTTTAAGGTATCGATAAGACTCTGTTTTTTTACAACTCTATTTTCTCCTATTTTAAATATTTGTTCTGGCTTTACTGACAAACCTTTAGTAAGAGCCTTTGAAACATGTTCTATATCATTTTTACAAAAGTCTAAATTTTGTTCTCCAATTAGACTATAGTCGCTAACACCTACAGCTAAAGCATAAATTGACATGATTACCTCCTTTGCTAATATACTTTTTGGAGCAATGTTATATGAAATTTATTAAACTACATACCAATCTATATTTTGTTTCTCTAGTAGAGGGTTTGAAATCCAGTCTCTGTCGTTACTATCTGCCGTTATCATAATTATGACACGAGACCCTGTAGCAGGATCGGGGATAATTTGCCGTTTTTAGCTTTTTTGCATTTATAAAACCCCATGAAATCAAGTTTTTCAGCGTATAGCATTTGTAACACATCAGGGTATCGACAATCTTCGGTACAACTGACCGGAAGTTGTTATGCTTCTAATATCCTTTTTACAGCAACAACTACAAGCGGGGCATACATAAAAATCAGATTAAGCCTTTGCCATAAGCCTTCATTGTCAATAATTGTGTTAGAAAATTTTTCTTTATCAGCCATAATAAATAAGATAAAAAAGATAATTGCCAAAACAAAACAAAGAATGCTTACGTAAGCTATACTGTTTTCTTTATTTTTAAATGAAAGAATTGCTACCAACAAAGGTACAAACAGAAATAGCATGAATCCCAAAACAGAACCTACTCCATGAATTTTAGATGCAATTGTAACAATATCTTTTGATTCGTTCACGCTGAAAAAACAAGTAAAAATACATGCTCCAATTGCAAAAAAAGCTATAAATGCAATTATCGTGTTTGTAATTCCACCTGCCACCGGGTGATAGTACTTGTATACTGCCGGCAATGCGAGTAAAAAAAGTATTCCTTCTATAAACATCCAAATGTTAAACGGCAATCTTACCGGACTTTGAGGGTTTCCCAATGCACTGATTGACATTTTCAAATTACTATAACCCTCATAAAACGATGAAAACAACCAAGAGACAAGAACATCTCCGATGATAGCGGCAATTAAAAAGTACCAACCATATATATTAATATTATCTTTCATATACTCCCTCCGATCGTACCGGTGTTTTCAGATACAGCTACTATTTTACTTGCTATCGCTACTGTTGCCTTTTTCATATTGCTGTTGAAGCAGCTTCACAGCACGGTCAAAATCGCTTTCAAGTTGTCTCATTTCTCTGGCTCGATAAATTTCAAATTCCTTCTCTGCTTTCTCAACTGCCTGCTTATGGCTAATTCGGCCTTTGCCTTCCAAAAGCTTTCTTCTGTTTGATACGATTTGATTGTCTAAAGCATCAATCCAGTTTTGCATACTCATAGGTATTTGCTCTAAAGCCTGTAATTCCGCAAAATCGAGGAATTGAGAAACAAGAAGATTCAGCCGCTGAAATTCAATTTCGGAAAGATAATTTTTGGCAATCTTCACATCATCCTTGGTGATATAATCGCCTTTGAAATTGGTCATACCTACAAGCGGTTTTTCATTGTCTACTCTGTCATAAATAACCTCGGCAGCCGTATGCTCATGAACGGCGTAATGAAGCTTATTCTGAACAGTGGCAAAGAAAACTCTTGTCAAATCCGCTCTTGGATCATAATCCGTTGCTGTTGCGTAGATATCCGTAACCTGTTGATAGAAATTGCGTTCAGAGGAACGAATATCTCGGATACGCTGCAATAACTCCCTGAAATATCGGGAACTACCTTGTTTTAATCGGTCATCATCTATTGTGAAGCCTTTTTGGATATACTCATGCAATCGTTCTGTCGCCCAACGACGGAAACGAGTGGCTACTTGGGATTGCACACGGTATCCAATTGCAATGATTATGTCCAGATTATAGTGATCTATGTTTCGTTTTACTTGCCTTGTACCCTCAGTTCGAACTAACAAGAATTTCTTGTTAGTTGCCTCCGGCATAAGCTCGCAGTCTTTATATATGCCTTCTATATGCTGGCTTATATTCTGCTGTGTGGTGTCATATACCTCTGCGAGCTGCTGCTGTGTAACCCAAATGTCCTCGTCGGAAAAACGAACAGATACTTTTGTAACTCCGTTATCATCTTGATATATCAACACATTATTATCGTTCATAATCTCCACCACCTATTTTTAAGGCTTGCTTCCTCAGCTTTATGCCAACTATTTTGCAACTCTTCAATATTATTATAATGCGTTAGTTAAAACTTAATCTGATAAGCCGCAGTAAATTTTTACATTTTTTCTGTCTTATCCCTTCAGTTTTTCGAATTTTATACTTTGTACAAGCTATGAAATCCTATTAGTTGCTAAGCGTAACTGTGTATGCTTGGAATCCAGGTGTTGACGCCTATATAGGTGAATATTACACATATAAACCCGATTACGGCAAACCAAGCAGCCTTTTTGCCTCTCCAGCCTCTTGATATGCGCAGGTGCAGATAGATAGCGTAAATAAACCAGGTAACCAGCGACCAGGTTTCCTTGGGGTCCCAGGTCCAGTAGCGCCCCCAGGCTTTCTGTGCCCATATAGCGCCTGTAACGATAACCAGGGTCAAAAACATAAAGCCGAAGGATATAATACGATAATTTAGAATATCAAGGCGCTCCTTTTCGGGGAAATAATGACGTGTAAACTCTGTTTCACGAATACGATCACGTATCAAATATAAAAGAGAGCCGCCAAAGGCAACGCCAAAGCTTCCATAGGAAATTATAGCGGTGGATACATGTATTGCCAACCAGTTGCTCTGCAATGCCGGCATAAGTTCATTTACCTCACGGGATTGCATGGCGGCATAACCTATAATAAGGAATATTACCGGAGCTACAAATGTGCCCAGTGCCATGTACTTCTTTTTCCGTGCAAAAAACAAATAGGCGAGCGCTATACCCCAGGCGAAGCTTGTGGCAAACTCATACTGATTTGACAGAGGCAAACGCCCCGCTCCTATGGAACGAACAATCAGAGCTATTGTGTGTATTACGAAAGCGACTATAAGTGCATAGCCGGCAAGTATGCCCGGTTTTTCTTTTTTCAGGGCAAAAAAGAGTATGTATAATACGGCTGAAATCAAATAGCTGATAGCCGTTATTACAAAAAGTACGGTTTCTACCTGTGCATAATTCATGTTGTAGTATTCATCTCCTTCATAAGCATTACGGCTTTGTCCGAAAACAAGTCCGCGCCTTTTTTTGTATAGCCGTAAACCCGTTCACAATCTTCCTCATAACGCACCCATACTTGTTGGGGTCTTAAATAAAAGGCAAGGAACAGACCTATTAGCATAATCACGCCACCAATCATAACCAGGGGCAGGGTAGGGTCAGATACAATTTGTATCAAAGTATAGGGCTGCGGGGAGGTGAGTGTGAAGCGATAATCCGCTACCTTTATGTCATGGCCAATGCCGGCAAGGTTTTGGTCTACCAGTTTGCCCTGATAATAAAGGGAAAACAGTACAGCCGGGTTGTTCAGGTAAGGGCTTGCAGTCTTTGGCCCTGTGGGCGTCATTATCATATCCGGATATAAGGCATGTACAACAAGAGCCAAATCCATATAGTCCTCATTTATAGCCTTTAACTCCACGCTTTCCCCTGCGCATACAATCCGTTCATCCAACAGCTCCTCCCCCCTGAAGCTGGACACGTTCACAGCCCAACCTGTGGCGTTTTGCAGGAAGCTCATACCGTAAGCCTGCAGAGGATTATTTACCTTGCTTTGACCTTTTACAGAGGTATTGTCCTTTAAATTATGTATGGTAAGATCCGCAATGTACTGCTCCACAGTGTGATCATCCCGCAGTATAATTTCAAAGGCATCGATTTGAACAGCTAAGTCATGCCCCTGTACCTGCTTTGTTTGGCCGGGAACGCCATACACGCTTGTGTCCACATGCAACAGCTGACCCAAAGCAAACCCTACCACTATAATTAACATTCCCAAATGAGATAGCCAAGAACCCCATACACCCAGACGGTTACGGCTTTGATACAGGTATTGTTCTCCGTTTACAGCTTGGGAAATGGGATTTTTAAAACCCAGTTGTTTTAATAAATCCCGAGCTTTGCCGGAAGAGAGTTGCAACTCAAAACTGGGCTTTTTCTGAAGCAAGCAGTTGTTGAGGTTAAAGCCTTCATTATATAGCTTTAAGGTGGAAGGAAAACGAATCAAACTGCATAGGAAAAGATTGATTAGAAGAAGTCCCACCAGAAGTATGAACCACCAGGCTGTGAACACCCGATCAAGCCCCGCAAACAGTATCACTTGTGATAATGTTTCGCCAAAGATGTTTCTGTAATCATGCAAAAGTGCGCCCTGTGGAATAATGCCGCCCAGAACGCAGGCTAACACAATCAGGCTCAGGAGAATCAGGGCAAGGCGCATAGATGAGAAAACACGGAGAATTTTTTTCAAGTTTAGCTTTCCTTTCAAATAAAAGGCCCACCGCCAAATTCACGGCAGGCCTTTGTAATAGCGTTATTTATTGTTTGATTAGCTCCAGAGCTTCATCTACAAGTTGTTCAGCCTTGTCTAAGCAGGCAGTTGTCAATTTGCTGTTGTGGGCGCCTTCGCTATTCTCTACAAATACGAAATCCCAGTAGAATTGTGATTCACGGTTGAGTGCGCGCAACTGAGCAAGTTCTTCATCTGTGGCTCCTGCGGCAACCTTGTCGGCCAAGGCATTGGTTAAGTCAACCAGTTTGTCTGCAATCAGGTAAGTACGTTCTTCTGTCTTATCCTGTATCTCTTTTACAAATTCATCCAAATTGGCGTGGCATTGTACGCAGGAATCCTTTACAGCCTGGTTTTTCAACGGGCTTGTCAGGTAGTGGGATGAAAAGCTTTGACCGGCTTCATTAACAGCCTTGCCCATGTGGCAGTCCGCACAGGAATATGTGCCCTTATGAACACTTCCTGCACCGGTATAGGTCTCAAATTCGGGATGCTGAACTTTGATCATATTGCTGCCGGTGCGCGGGTTTACAAAGTCCGAGAAGCCCAGCTTATCAAAATAATCGTAGATCATTTCAGGGGTAGCGTTTTCCACGCTATCATAAGGCAATACGGTCGCCTTGGTATCAGCCGGGAAATAGTATTCCACGTGGCATTGTGCACAGGCCAGTATATCAGCTTCAACGCCGCTATCCTCACCTACTGCATCCTTTAGGTATTGGTGTGTAACCTCAAGAACACCGGGCTCCTCACCATGACAGTTGAAACAGCTTATGCCGCCTTTTAGATCGGCGTGTGTTTCATCAAAGGGTAATTTGTACGCTTCTATGCCCATTTTATTAACCATTGCGGTATAATCACCTGATTTGCATGTTAGGCAGTTGGCCAGGGGATGAGGTCTACCAATGTTTTTAACATCTTCCAGCGCATACTCATGCCCACGGGCTGAAAAATAAGAGTGCGCAAAGCCGAAGCCTTCATACAAAACCGCAATTTGGGGATGAGCCTGTACATAGTCGTAGTTTTCGCTGTTTTCCGCGTTTTTCAAATAACTTTGATACTGATCCGGAAAAGTATCCTTATAGGTATCCGAAGGTGAAAAAGCCGTGGATGCCAGTGCGAAGCTTGTAAGGCATGTCGCAATGACAAGGAAAACAAGGAATTTCTTTTTCATAAAAAGCCCTCCAATTCATTTATTTACTTTATAATAAGCTATTTTGCAATTCAAGTCAATAAAAAAACATAAAAATAACAAGGGTAAGTGTTGAGGTACAATATATAGGCAAGGTATAAGTATAAAAAAGCAGAGAGACTTTATAATAAAAGTTTTTTACAAACGGATCTTCTTTTTTAGCAATAGTAAACCCAATAATTACTGCGTTTTTTTCTTTAGCATTATTAACTTCTCTTTTTTAAGGAACCGCCACCCCTGTAGGTATTTACGGCACAAAAAAATTCTTGACCGCATTTGGGGCATTTTATAATGTGATGAATAACATCGGCAACCCATAATCCGTTTTTCTTTTGTTCTCCTACCTCACAAGTGCCTTCGACAAATATAAAACCTTCTTTATTAATAAGTTCTTTTATATATTCTATGGTTTGCTCATAGTCTTTTGGTGAAAAAATTTCAAGCTCCTTAACATTAGAACAATAATTACACATTTTTATCTCCTTTAATTTCTTTAACAAGGGAAGCCCTGTTTGTTTCCGCCTTTTTCCTTTAGCATAATGTAACATTATCCCTTGGCCTTACACATATATTAAAAAAGAGTACTTTAGTAAACTGAGCTCCGAAACTACACCGACATATAAATCAGCTTCTTCGCTTTTGATACAAGCTGGCTTGTATCGTTAAGGCGTTCGTATTTATTGCCAAAAAGTTTATGTATATTTTCGTGGGGCTCCTTGCCGCTTATTAGGGCGGCAATTTTTATGCCGGGTTTTCGTAATGTGTCAAGACCTTCGGCGGCATCCTGTAAGCCCGCCTTATCGCTATAGGGCTGCGGCAACTTCCATGAGCCTTGTAGCGGCCTTAAATCATTGGGAGCAGCATCGGTTAATATTAGCATAAGATGATTATGGCATGGCCGTTTCGGCAACAGCGCTTCCATAGCACGGTAGGCAAGGCCGTCACGATTCCACCCTAAGGAGTGGTAGCTGAACAGCTTATTGAGGTTGAGGGGCTCGGAAAAATCCTTCAAAATTGTAAGTATGGTATATTGCTGTAATGTACAATAGGCTACAATGCGTACAGGTATTGTGCAACGCTCAAGGCTTTCTGCCAATATGTAAGTTTGTATAGCAATATCCTCCACCTGACCGATACGTGAGGCGGAGGCATCAAGAAACAGGTCTACACTATGCTCTGCGGCCGGCACCTCGGCATGGCGATGGAAAATTTTATCCTGCCCCGGTATTTTATATTTAAAGGCGAGGCATCCGTCAAGATTGCCGTAACGGCTGGGATTATACCCCGGCGCTAAATCCGTTGCAATCATCAATTGCAAGTAGTTGGCTAAACGCTGTATGCTTTGTCGGTAAAAGGCTTGACGCCTGCGATAAGCTTTAAAGGTTTGCTTTTTTTGCATTGCAGCAAATTGTAGATATAAATCGTCGCTGCCCTTTGCCTTGGGATAATTTTCACGCTGATGGCAAATCCAAAGGCGAGATCCCTTGTGCTGATCCCGGGCATATTTATCCTCAAGGGCAAGCTGCTCCGCCTCATTAAAAATAGAGGAACCAAATTCATAGCTGAGCCTTGTTTTAAGGCGCTCATCCTCCCTCTTCATGAAGGACAACCAAGGCATTTCAAAGCCTTGTGTTGTAATCCTGCCCTCTGAAAGCTCATTTTTTTGAAAATTAGTTGAGGCGCTTATTCGTGTAACTAATGGCCTGTTTAATTTTTGTAAAAAGCTATATAGGCGCCTTTTAAATGGCGATAATTGGCGCTTCTCCGTTGAAAGGCCAAAATGTGTTTTATAAAGCTGAAGCAAAAGCTCACGAAACTCCGCAAAGTCAGGGGTTTCCTCAAATTTGAAAGCCTCATAAAAAATGCGGGTTTTATTTGACATTTTAGCTTGAGGTAAAGCTAAAACTTCAAGGGATTTTGCACGCTTCAACTCAAACAACAGCCAGTTTTGTATTGAAAAATTACGCCGCTGAAGGTCAAATTCCGGCTTTAAAAAAACGCTTGCACTCTCTTGGCGCAACTCCTCCAAGGCGGGACGCACCTTTGCTTCTTCAGGGTATATCGCACTCTCTAAGGCTAACCAGGTAAGTTGATCGAGCAAAGATAAGCGGTGGCTGCCCTGCCATATATCAAATAATTCGTTTAAATTTTCTCGTCCATAGCGAAAATAAGCGCATCCCACTATAAGATTCATATAAAAATCAGGCTGCCCGCTTATATCATGGCTTGCAAAATCGGGCGCAAAATCATATGCATGAGCGCCCGCCCATATTAAATTATTAATCCTTCTGTCATCAGCAAAGGCAAAAGACTTATCCACAAGCCTTACCTCTTGTGTATGGAAGGGAAACGAGAGCGTATAAGATCATTTACCAACTCCCGCTCATAGGGGTCAAAGCATTTATTTACAAGACCCAAATTAATGGCATCCCCCTGATGCATACCAAGCTCCATCATCTGTAAAGCATCGAGCAAACCGCGGAAGTCAAGGGCGGAAGAGGAAATCTCGCCTCCGGCAACCTTTTTCCTGATATCGTCATAAAGCAATGCATAAGAGTTGAGTTCCTTCTCAACACGGCCGGGAAATTGGCGTTGCAACAGTATCATAACGCGCTCTTTATCCAACGGCGGCATAGCAATTACCGCAAAACGTGACAACAGTGCTTCATTAAGGGGGCGAGTGCCCAGATAGTCCTGATTCATAGTAGCAATAAAGCGTGTAGCGGGATGCAAATAAATGCGATCATAACCCGGTACATCAACCACTCTGCGAAAGTCCAGCACGGCATGGAGCACGGCAACCGCCTCGTTTTTTGCCATGTTTATTTCATCCAATATACCAAACCCGCCATAAACGGCACATTGATATATGGGGCCGGGGCGGAAATTCACATTGCCGTCACGGAGAGTATCCGAGCCTAAAAGTGTCATGGCATCAATATTCACATGAAAAGAAATATCCCAAATAGGGCGATTAAACAGATAAGCAAGGTTTTGGGCAAGCACATTTTTACCCGTAGCCTTTTCACCTACAAGCAACAAATTTTTGCCGGCAAGTAGAGCAAGCACGGACATCTCCCAAAGGTCTTGCCCTAAAAAAGCAAAGCAAGGCGACATAAGACGCTCTGTCACTGCATCGTCAAGGGGGTATTTTGCCTTAAATTTGGCAACCATTTCTTGTGTACGCTCTGTGAGTTTTTCAAAAGGGAAACCGGTTTTCATAAGCTATTGCCTTCCTTATAAAGGTATATATAAACTAAATATTTTAAGTTTTACAAGTTAGAGTTTTTCCAACTGTTTGCATTATACAATAAATAAAACATCTATTCAATTAATGTTAAAAAGAAAAAACCTACAGAACATTTTTAGTGTTCTATAGGCCTTTTTTTATTAAAGAGAGGATTTTTCCATAAACTGAATTTTAGATTTTATTTTTAACTTATTTTTAACTTATTGCATTATCCTAAAATCAGTCAAAGAAATAGTTATGGCTAAGTTCCACTTGTCCGCTTTTATACCTTACGAAAGAGAAAACAAAACAAATTGCTGCTGTAATTACTAAAGCGATTATTAATGTGGTTGATAATTTTGCAATTGATATATAGGTTATAAATAATCTTGCCAGCAAAGCTATAGCTATGGCAAAATAATATAATTTTTCTGTTAGCCATTTCAAACCGCTATTTTTAAACTCTTCCGGAAACATTTTAGGCAGTTTTCCCATGGATATTATAAGCGGAATATGGAACAGACTACCTATTGCTACCGTTATGTTTGTAATTTTACCAATATTTAATCCGGCAATAATAGGTATTAAACAAACTGCTGATACTACGGTTATAATTAAGTAATATGCGCCCTTTTTATTAGTCTTTGCAAAAGATCTTGGCAACCAATTATCCTCGCAAGCTTTTGCTATACCGATAGTTAGCGCTCCCAAATAGCCGTTTACCGTTGTAATAAGACAAAGGATTGGACCGCCGATAACAAAGGCATAAAATAAAGGTGTGGGTAAAATAGCCTTGGCGGGAACGGTTAGTGTTTGACCGGCAAAAGATTGCAGGTCCTTAGCTCCTACAGCTGCCATGGAAACCAAGCCGTAAATAAGCGCTAAAGCAACCATTGTTGCTGTCATTCCCCAAGGCATATTTTTCTTTGAGTCTATAGTGTATCTGCTGTATGTGTATACGTTTACATCATAGGATTGTGCAGAAAACACCAGCAATGCAATCGCCGCAAATAGTCCGTTCCTTCCGTTAATAAAGAATTCAGGTCCGCTGAAATTAAGCGTATCCGGATTTAACCTCGGAAGTGCAAAAGCTACAAACACCACTAATGAAATTAACAAGATATAAGTAGTATATTTTTGTACAGAGGCAAGGAATTCAATTCCCATTACATTTACAAACCACATTACGCCTACAATTGCAATAGCACTTATCATTATACTTGCATTGTCAAAAACCGATTGAACATATAGGCCGAATGCGGTAGCCATAATAGCTAAGCCTAAAGCATTTAATAAACTTAAAAATGCAAAAGCTCCGCCGTACTTACCACCCAAAAAGGTTGTAGCAATACTATATGTACCGCCTCTAAAACTCATTACACTGGACATTAATACAAAAGGAAGAGCTGAAGTAAACCCGATTATTACGGCAATTATATAAGATAGCCATACACTATATCCCGTTTCAGCTGCCGCAACCCCTGTTAAGGATACCAGTCCTGAGCCTACAAAGGTCCCTACGGCCATCATCAGAAGCTTTTTACGATCCAAATATTTTTCTTCATTAACAACAATTTCTTGATTGTTATTTTTACTCATATTTCATCCTCCTAAACAATAATATAATGGTTAACGATTCAATTCTTCAAATTTCTTTAAGAAGGACTTTGCTCCCTGATAGATAAAGATACCGTCAATACCGCCCAATAACAGCCTGTATCCCATATCATAATATGTTTGCATATTAGCCTCCGAGGCAAATATGCCGGATACAACATTGTATTTTTTGCACATTTCTGCAACTTTACGTATACTGGCTTGAACATCCGGATTATCTGTTTGCCCCGGAATATTCATACTGTAACTTAAATCTACAGGGCCTACAAAAGCCACGTCAATACCGGGAACAGACAATATTTCTTCTAAATTTTCTACTGCCTTATAATGTTCAATCTGTAAAATTACAAGTACGTTTTTATTAGCATCTTTTATATAATTAGGGTCCCCTCCGCCGCTAAAATATAGAGTTGCACGACTTGCTCCGGCTCCGCGAACACCCTCTGGAGGATATTTACAATAAGAAACAACCTTTTCAGCAGTTTCTTTATCGTTTACCATAGGTATCATAATACCGCCTGCGCCTGTGTCCAAGGCTCTTTTTATTAGAGCCATATCATGCCATGGAACTCGAACTAAGGGTACCGTATTTGTTCTTTGAATAAGGCTTACCATTAATCCGACTTTTTCTAAATCCATAGAACCGTGTTCCTGATCAATCATGATACAATCGGCACCCACACTAGATAAAATTAAGGAGGTATCGTAGCCGGTCGTCATTTGCCATGGGCCATAAGCGGCCTCTCCTCTAAGTAATTTTTCTTTTAATGGATTTTTCATGATTTATCTCCTTACTTTTTTTCCCAAAGAAAACTGCTTTCCTCTTTTGCTAAACCAACTCTTTTACCGAAGGATTCCAGTTCTTCCAGTGCAGATTGTGTATAAGGAATTCCATTTTCCAAATTGCATTTTTTCTTTCCGTTCTCTATTTCACCCGGGAAATAAATTCTTTCTACGCCTTCAGATTTAGGTAATTCACGTAGATAATCCACAAAGTTATCGGCATCTTCCTTGAATTCATCTAAATTTCTGAAACGCTCAATATCGATAGCCATAAAGAAATGTGCTATATGATTCGGTACGGAAAGTTTTCGGTATTGGCTTCCCATATCGTAGCCGAAATTTCCGCCGGACAGTACGGATGTCAACATTTCTACCACTACTGCTATACCGTATCCTTTATGTCCTCCGAAAGGTCTCATAGTTCTACCTTTATGGGCATCGGTTGTCGGGTTACCTTCTTCGTCGAGGAAAGCACCTTCCGGAGCATCTTTTCCTTCCCTTCTTAATTCTATCAATTTTCCGCCTGCCATTATGCTGCAAGCTATATCCAGGCAAACGTGTTCATTTGACTTTGTTGGGAAAGCTACAGAAAAAGGATTGTTTCCGATACCGGGTACTTTACTTCCCGTTATTGCTATTAAAGGTTCTACGTTTGTAATAGCTATTCCTATCATATCGTCCGCAGCAATTTTTTGAGACCAGTGTGCACATGCACCATGATGATTGCTTCTTTTTACAACTACAATAGCTACACCTGATTTTTTAGCTTTTTCTCTGGTTAGACTTACAACTTTTTCCGAAACAACTGCACCTAAAGCATCATCTGCATCAATAAGCAATGTAGTGTCTGTTTCGGAAATAATTTTAATTTCAGGGTTTCTTTTTGCTCCGCCATTATCCAAGCGGTCAAGATAATTGCCTATTCTCATTATTCCATGAGATGATACACCGCGAAGATCAGCGTCAACTAATGAATCAGCTACAGCATAAGCATCGTTTTCCTGCATTCCGTTAGTTACAAAAATCTTGGTACAATAATCAACCAAGGGTTTTCTCTCCACTAAATATTTAACTTCCATGTTTTTCCCTCCTAATAATTTTGTTCTGTTTAGTTTAATAGATTGACACTAATATAAGAGCATATTTCACCCCTCCTAAACAATTTTATTCTGTTAAGTATTTGTATTTAATATAAGGATAGCATTCGATATTTAATTGCGTCAAAAAAAAATACCTAAATTATCAATCATAAATAATTGCATTTTTTTTAAAGCAAAATTTAAAAAAAGACAAATAAATGTACAAAAAAAATATTTTATTACTATATAAAACAAATTAATGTGCTAAAATATTTTAATTTTGTTATAATATAAATAGATATTTAGTGTAAAAGGGGGAATAATTTGGATAGGCAATTATTAAATCAAAAGATTGAAGAAAATCCTTTTGAGCCTTTATGGAAAATAGTATATGAATTTCTCAAAGAAGAAATAATATCCTTAAGTGTAAAACCCGGAAGTGTATTAAATGAAAAACAAATATCGGAAACTCTTGAAATATCACGTTCACCTGTAACTACAGCGATAAATTTGCTTGTAGAAGATACTCTTGTAATAAAAAAACCCGGGCAATCAGCCGTAGTTACGGAAATAAACTATCAAAATTATAAAAAAATTATGGAGGCAAGGATAGCGGTAGAAACAAAGGCGGTAGGATTAGCTACAAAAATAATTACTAAAGATCAGCTTGCACAATTAAGGAATACTTTGATAGAGTTTGAAAAATACGGAAACGAAAATAAACTTGAATCCTCTCTATTAGATGACAAATTCCACAAAATTATTATTAAATCGGCAAATAATATCTATATAACAAAAATGTATGAGACAATACAACCATGGCTTTTAAGGTATAGGTATTACGTAGCGCATTATACCCCTGAAAACATATATTCCAAAAATCCAAGTTTTCATATAGCGATTTATAACGCATTAAAACTTCATTTGAGCGAAGTTGCAGTAAGCGAAATTATAGCTGATATTGAAAGAATGGAAAAAGTAATATTAAAATTAAATATAGATATCAATAAATAAAAAAAGATGTGTTAGCTTATTTACACAAAATTTATAAGCTTAACATATCTTTTTTGAGGTTTTGCTATGCTCAGTATTTAAAATTTATAATTTAACGGGGTTCAAAAAGTTTAGGCTTGTTATTTTTGGCTTAATTCAAACCTTGAATTATGTTTACTTTAAGGGGCTTATTGCTGCGCCAATAATACTTTTAAAGCCATAGTTTGACCTCAGAGGTTTTTTAGCTCAGTTATAACAAATTGGTATTTGCCTAAATCATCTCTTTATATATTATTTATAAAGGCTGCATCATTTCCAGTATAATGCCGTCGGGATCCTTGAAATAAAAGGCTTTGCTTTTCCCAAAACCATGAGATGTAAAATCAAAATATTGAGGCTCAGACAAACACTCTACATTGTTTTTTACAAGATGTTCATAAATTGAATCAATATCATCTGTATAAAAACATACTTCTGATATAGATGTTGTAAATAAATCCGGTTGCCCTTTACTTATTTTATTATCTATAAACTGAATTAGTTCTATAGGAGGTGCTTCAATATTTTTAGATCCGTTTAAATAGGCAAGTCTTGCCTGACAGTTTTTCTTGTTAAATAATTTATCAGTTTCTTCACCGACCATTAAAACTTCTCCCTGAAATTCAAGACCAAGGACATCTCTATAAAAATTAATCGATTTATCCAAATCGGAAACAGTTAATCCGATATGATATATTCTCCCAACCATTTATTTCCTCCTTAGAATTTAATTTAAAAGATATCTTCAGGAAAAATCAACAGATTAGTTGTGCCTGTGTTAATATGCTCACCTCTATAAACGCTCAACATTTTATAATTATATAATAAAACATTATCCTTCGGCGTTGCATTAATTACAAAAATTGAAATTCAAACAAACCTACTAAACTCTTTTATAAGCTAAATATCCACCGACTTATTATAAAGCCGCTATATATTTATTTGCCTGCCGCTTGACAGATAGTCAATGCTGTTGCCCATAGCGGCTTTCAGCCTATTATAAGGCTCTATGCCCGTGCAATGGCAGGTGTAAAACTTTGCCTTTGTATCCATTAGATATTTGCTGATTTTATCTATTGTTTCAGGGCTTTCGTTTCCGTAAGAACGGCTGGAAAGGTGAAATCCGCCTATAACATAGTCGGGCATACGTCCTTTAAGTTTTTTAAAATGTTCAAGAATATTTATAATGCCGTTATGAGCGCAGCCTGTTATTAATAGGGTCTTTTCATCTTCCTTTATAATAAGGTTTTGTTCATGGGCAAATGTATCACTTAGCATTTGTCCCTCATGTTCTTTGAGCAAACCGCGGTTTGAGTTTGGTCTTGACTCTTTTGCTACTACATTTGAAAAAATCTGCATATCATCGCTTATAGAAAAATTGTCCGATGTGAGTACAATTTGTTTATTTTGTTTAAGCTCCTTATCAATACCTATAAAAACCAGTTCATCATTTTGGCGAACAGAATAGTATTGCTCAAAGGCTAATTGATGTATAAACACCTTAGCTTTTTTATTTTCTTGTAAAAATGTTTCCAGGCCTCCGCCGTGGTCGTAATGTCCATGGGAAATAACAAGAAAATCAACATCAGCAATATTCACGTCAAGTTTTTTCGCATTTTTAAGGAACAGCTCGCTTGCGCCCACATCAAATAATATTTTATTATCTTTTGTTTCTATGTATAAGGATAGACCGTGTTCGCTGCAAAAGTTTTCCGATATTGCTGTGTTTTCAACTAAAGTTTTAATAATCATTTTTAATCACTACCTTTTAAAAGATTAAATTCATTGTGTTTTTATAGACTTAGATGTCGTATTCATTTTGAACAATAACACTAACTAGCCTGTCCCGCCATATACATCTCGGCATAATAGCCGTTCTTTTCAAGCAATTCTTTGTGCGTTCCTACTTCCACAATTGTGCCGCTGTCCATAACGATAATTCTGTCGGCAGCCTGTATTGTGGAAAGCCTGTGGGCTATTATAAAGCCTGTGGAGTTGGAGGCAAGCTCTTTTAAACCATGCTGAATTAACAGCTCAGTACGGGTATCCACTGATGACGTAGCCTCGTCCAATATTATTATGGGGGCTTTTTTAATCATGGCCCTTGCTATTGTCAACAGTTGAACTTCCCCTTGACTTAAATTGGAGGCCCCTTCGCTTAAAAGGGTGTTGTATCCGTCGGGCAGGCGCTCTATAAATGAATCCGCCCTTGCCAATGTGGCCGCCTCTCTTATTTTTTCAAAGTCCACATCGCATAAATCTTCGTCCTTTGATATATCCGCACCAAAGGCTATATTATCCCTTATGCTGCCGGAAAACAGCCAAGTATCCTGTAAAACCATGGAGTAGGCTTTTCTTAGCTCCTCCGTGCTGTAACT
Source organism: Christensenellaceae bacterium (assembly GCA_012797085.1). Lineage (GTDB taxonomy): Bacteria > Bacillota > Clostridia > Christensenellales > Aristaeellaceae > JAAZPT01. Next base: position 31,869 of record JAAZPT010000310.1, read on the forward strand.
TTTTGCATCTTTTCCGTCTATTAATATTTTTCCGTCGCTTATTTCATAAAAGCGCATAAGTAAATTAACCAGAGTCGTTTTACCTGCTCCCGTTCTGCCTACTATGGCAATCTGTTCGCCGGGCTTTACTTTTAAGTCTACGCCGTTAAAAAGCAGGTTTTCCGTATAGCCGAAATCCACCTTATCAAATGCTATTTCTCCACGTATTGTATTCGCATCCATGCCTTCATTGCCTAATTCAACTATCTCTTCAGCATCCAAAAAGTCAAAAACACGCTCTGCCGATGCCAATGCGGACATTATTGTGTTGAAAATTCCCAAAACCTGATTAAATGGGCCTCTTAGCATTTGAGTATATTGTAGAAAAGCCTGAAAACCACCTAAGGATAACACTCCGTTTATTACATAGCTGCCGCCTAAAATTGACAATAAAACATAGTTGGAATTTAAAATCAAATCGCCGGCCGGCCTTGTAACAAAGGAAACTAAAGAGGATTTCCATTCGCTGTCATATAATTCTTCGTTTATTGAGGATAAATCCTTTTTTAAGTCGTCACCTATATTGTAATGCTTTACAATATCTTCCCCTGTATAAGCTTCTTCTATTTTTCCGTTAAAAGCTCCCGTTAAATTGGCATTCTTCTGAAATATAGGCTTCGCTTTTTTTATTAGATACTTAACCATAGTATAGGATATGGGTATAACCACCATGGACAGCAAGGCCAACACAGGGTTTATTATAATCATCATAATTATTACGCCTATTAACAGCACAATTGCCGATAATGAGCTTGTTAAACCGCTTTGCAATGTGTTTGCCACATTGTCCAAATCATTGCTGAGCAACGAAACCATATCCCCCGCAGATGAGCGGTCAAAATACTTCAATGTGAGGGCGTTTAGTTTTGCTTGCATTTGGTTTCTTAAGGATTTTATTACATTTTGGGACACTCTTATCATTAGAATGTTTGAAAAATAGTTGGATAAAAAGTTAAAAACATATAAAAGCAGAAGTGTAGCGCCTATTGTTGCTAAAAGGCTCCAATCCAAAGCAATATTTTTAGTAAAAAGCTCTGTAAATACATTTATTATTTGCCCGATTTTTCTTGGTATAAGTATTTGAACAAGGGAGGCCAGCAATGTTAATATAATGGCCGTAATAAAAAGCCACTTAAAGGAGGCTAAATTTTTAAACAGCCTAAACAGCGTCCCTTTAGTATTCTTTGTACTGCCTGTTGTTAATAGCTCTGAAACACGACATGCTCCTCCTACTCCTTTGGAAACGTTCGGTAGACCGTCTTCATGTTTATTTTCATTGTTTATAACATCTTTACTCATACTATTTCCCCCTCTTGGGACTTTGATTGTGAAGCGAGAATTTCCTTGTAAATATCTGAACTTTCAGCAAGTTCTTCATGGCTTCCTCTATCTATAATTTCCCCTTTTTCCAATACCCAAATTTCGTCCGCATTCCTAACGGTTGCTACCCTTTGAGCAACTACCAAAATTCCCTTATCCGCAAGCCTTTTTTGAATGGCTTCCCGAACTTTTTTCTCCGTTGAATAGTCCAAGGCGGAGAAACAGTCGTCAAATATATAAAAACTTGATTCCCTTATAATTCCGCGGGCGATAGAAAGCCTTTGTTTTTGCCCGCCTGAAAGGTTTACTGCGTTTTGGGCAATGTGGGTATCAAGCCCCTTTGGTGATTCCCTAAAGAAATCACCCATTTGAACAATATCTAAAACTTCCCAAATTTCATCATCAGTGGCATCTTTTTTTCCT
>JAAZPT010000311.1 GCA_012797085.1 Christensenellaceae bacterium
ACTATGCTATGCTTATAACTGGCAATAATCGCTTAGGCTTATCTTTAATGCTTGAAACTTTTGTTGATCATCAAAAAAAAGGTATACTCGATAATATACAAAATGCCGGTAAAAGTTTATCATCAAAAAGCTTACTTAATTTAAGTAAAAATAAACAAATAAAAGATAATGTTGAAAAAACAAGTGATACGTTAAATAATCTATGTAATTCATGTGTATTGTGCGAAAGCATAGATAAAAACCTGGAAAGATATGCTATAACCGTTTTAGAAATGTGGAAAAATGAAACCCCCTTTAAAGAGGCCTTTGCAAACTCAAAAGGTTTTTGTATCCCCCATATAGCCCAACTACTTAAATTAAGCTATAAATATCTAAATGCAAAAGAGGCGGAAGAGTTTACTGATATATTATATAAATTGACAGAAAACACATTAGCTAGACAGGAAGAAGAGCTTAAACTTTTTATAAAAAAATATGATTATAGATATGCTGACCTTCCTTGGGATACTTCAAAAGACTCATTGGAAAGAATAATAAATAAAATGCAAGGCTGGTGTGTAGGTGAAGAACCTCATCCGGAAGATAGAAATAAGGATAGAAGATTTTAAATAAAAAAGGGCTTAAGCCCTTTTTTTATATATTATTTAGCAATGTTGGTATACTTCTATCTGTAATATATTTATTGCGGAGCTCCTTTGCTAAGTCCTGAGGGTACTGTTCAAGTATTATATCCGCCTCGTTAAACAACTTTAAAGAAAAATCATCCGGATAACCCTGATCATAAACTATCCTTTTAATGCCAACATTTATAATCATTTTTGCACAAACGGAACAAGGCTGGTGGGTACAATAAAGCGTACCGCCATCAACGCAAACGCCCAATTTGGCAGCTTGAATAATTGCATTTTGTTCAGCATGTATAGCATAACAAAGTTCCGCCCTTGTACCCGATGGTATACCTAATTTATCCCTAAGACATTCCTTTTTATCAAGGCAAGTTTTTATACCTGCTGCAGCACCATTATAACCTGTAGTCATCACACGTTTATCTTTAACTATTAAAGCCCCTACACACCTGCCGTTTCTATAACAGCTTGACCATTTTGAAATTACATAGGCCATTTCCATAAATCTATGATCCCATTTATCCATAAAAATCCTCACAAAAACTTATTTTAATATATTATACTATACTTAAACTTAATTTGACAAACAAATAGCGGGTGTGTATAATTTTTAGCGGTAAACATAGGGTTTATTCAATTTTCAGGAGGGTATGCATGCCGTCAAATACAAATTTATCCCAAATAAAAACAGAAGTATCAAGAAGACGTACTTTTGCAATAATTAGCCACCCTGACGCAGGAAAAACCACTTTAACAGAAAAACTTCTTTTGTATGGTGGTGCAATAAGGCAGGCTGGAAGTGTTAAAGCAAGAAAAGCAGAAAAGCACGCAACTTCTGACTGGATGGAAATCGAAAAACAGCGTGGTATATCTGTTACATCAAGTGCAATGCAATTTTCTTTTAACGGTTATAATATTAATATTTTAGACACTCCCGGGCACCAAGATTTTAGTGAGGACACTTATAGAGTTTTGGTTGCCGCAGACTCTGCTGTAATGTTAATTGATGCTGCAAAGGGTGTAGAAGAACAAACTATTAAGCTTTTTAAAGTATGTAGAATGCGAAATATTCCAATATTTACATTTGTAAATAAAATGGATAGGGCTGCAAAAGACCCTTTTACATTGATGGAAGAATTGGAAAATGTACTTGGAATAAGAACCTGCCCCATGAACTGGCCCATTGGTATACATGGGGATTTTAAAGGCGTATATCACAGGCGTTCAAAGCAAATTGAATTATATCATGGCGGAGATCACGGAAAACATTTTGTAGAAAGCCAATTAATTAATTTAGACGACTCTAATATTGAGAAATATTTAGATGAAAGTTATATTGATACATTAAAGGAAGAAATTGAGCTTATTGATGTAGCCGGTGATAACTTTGATTTGGATCAAGTACTTGCAGGGCAGCTTACACCTTTGTTTTTCGGCTCAGCTATAACAAACTTTGGTGTTGAACCGTTTTTAAATGCCTTTTTAAAAATTACTACTCCTCCCCTACCGCGAGAATCAAATTTGGGACTTGTTGATCCCTACAGTGAAAATTTTTCCGGATTTATATTTAAAATACAAGCAAATATGAACCCTGCACACAGAGATAGACTTGCATTTTTACGTATAGTAAGCGGAAGATTTGATAAGGGTATGACCGTATATCACAGCGGCAGCAACAAACAAATAGTTTTAAAACAACCTCAACAATTTATGGCTGCAGAGCATGAAGCTGTTGAATATGCATATGCGGGCGATATTATCGGATTATTTGATAATGGAGTTTTTGCATTAGGTGATACATTATCTACCGAAGCCAACTTACAGTTCTCATCTATACCCTTGTTTGCACCGGAATACTTTTCAAGGGTAAGACCCGAAAATAGCATGAAAAGGAAACAATTCCAAAAAGGTATTTATCAGCTAAGCCTTGAGGGTGCTATACAAACATTTGTTAGAGCTGAAACCGGTATAGAAGAGTTTATTGTCGGTGTTGTTGGTGTTTTACAATTTGAGGTGCTTGAACACAGGCTTAAAAATGAGTATGGTGTTGAATTGATATCTGAAAGATTACCCTATAAGCATGCCAGGTGGATAAGTAAATCAACAAAAGCTTTTGATAAATTAGCTTTGCCTAGCGCTTGTGCAAGGGTTAGAGATAGTTTGGACAGACCCGTTTTAATATTTGAAAATGAGTGGAGCATAAGGCTTGCAATAGAAAAAAATGAAGGATTAGAGTTAACTGATACTGCCAAAAGAAAAATAGATTCCTAATTTGGGAAAGAGGTATTATTTTGATACGCAACGATATTAGAAATATTGCGATAATTGCCCATGTTGATCATGGTAAAACAACACTTGTTGATGAAATGCTTAAACAAGGTGGCGTTTTTAGGGAAAACCAACAAGTTGAAGATAGGGTTATGGATAGCAACGCTATAGAACGTGAACGTGGCATAACCATACTTGCTAAAAATACTGCCGTACATTATAAAGGTACAAAAATAAACATAATTGATACCCCCGGCCATGCAGACTTTGGTGGCGAGGTGGAACGTGTATTAAAAATGGTTGGTGGTGTACTTTTATTGGTAGACAGCTTTGAAGGGCCTATGCCTCAAACAAGGTTTGTTTTAAGCAAGGCCTTAGCTTTAAACTTGCCTGTTTTATTAGTGGTAAATAAAGTTGATAGACCAGATGCCCGTGTTGAAGATGTTGTAAACGAAGTTCTTGACCTTTTTATTGACCTTGAAGCTGATGACAGTAATTTGGATAATCCGATTATATATGCATCTGCAAGGCAGGGTACCGCATCATTATCACCAAATAAATCAGGTACAAGTCTGGAACCCTTATTTGATACTATATTAGAGTATATACCTGCACCGGAAGGCGAAGCCGATGCTCCTGCACAATTATTAATATCCACAATAGACTATAATGATTATGTTGGCAGAATAGGTATAGGAAAAATACAACGTGGCAAAATAACCTCCGGTATGGTGGCTATAAGTGCTAACCTTGAAAGTGGAAATATTTCTTCACCATTAAGGCTAAGCAATTTATATACATTTGACGGTTTAAAACGTGTGCCTGTAGAGGAAGCTTTAGTTGGTGATATTGTAGCAATAAGCGGTATCGAAAATCTATCAATAGGTGATACTGTTTGTGACCCTGCAAAAGTTGAACCCTTGCCCTTTGTAAAAATTAGTGAGCCGACCGTTGTTATGACTTTTTTAGTTAATAACAGTCCCTTTGCCGGACGTGAGGGTACTTATGTTACAAGCAGGCATTTAAGAGCAAGGTTGTTTAAAGAGCTACAAACAGATGTTTCTTTAAGAGTAAGTGAAACTGATTCTCCTGACTCCTTTGAAGTGAAGGCAAGGGGCGAGTTGCATCTATCTATACTTATTGAAAATATGCGTAGGCAAGGCTATGAATTTCAGGTTAGCAAGCCCAACGTAATTACTATTGTTGAAGATGGCGAAATAAAAGAACCCATAGAAAGAGTTATAGTTGATGTACCCCATGAATACTCCGGAGCCGTAATTGAAAAACTCGGCTTAAGGCGTGGCATATTAACAAATATGCATGGTACGGACCGTGTTCGATTGGAATTTATGGTACCATCAAGGGGTTTATTTGGCTACAGAAGCGAGTTTATGACAGATACAAGAGGCGAGGGTATAATAAGTAGTGTGTTTGATCATTATGATCAATTTAAAGGTGATATCCCAAGTAGAAATTCCGGCTCCCTTGTATGTTATGAAACCGGTGTTGCAACACAATATGGTTTGTTTTATGCCCAAGAACGTGGTACACTTTATGTTGAAGCAGGTACGGAAGTTTATGGCGGTATGGTATGTGGTAAAAACTCAAGGCCTGATGATTTAGTTGTAAATATATGTAAAAAGAAACATGTTACAAACACCAGAAACTCATCTGCTGCTGAAGACAGTATGCGCCTTGTAAGTGTTACTCGCTTAAGTTTGGAAGAGTGTATGGAATTTATAGATGATGATGAATTATTAGAAGTAACACCACAAAATTTAAGAATACGCAAAAAAGAACTATCCCATGAACAAAGGGCAAGAACTCTTTCAAGGCAAAAAAATAAATAAAAGGAATATTCTATGCAAAAAAATTCATTAGGTGCAAAGATTTTAATATTTACTTGCACAATAATTTTAATTTTATCAACATATAATATTAGTGCTTTTGCTTCTACTGAAAAAAGCATAGATTACTCTGTAAACTTTTCAATAGATGAAAAAGGCTTTCCAAGTGACACAAAAAATATTA
>JAAZPT010000312.1 GCA_012797085.1 Christensenellaceae bacterium
AAAACAAAAAGTAAATAATTTTGAAGATTGGAAAGAACCCAAAAACATACATACTTTTTTCAATAATGATTTATCAAGACTAATTAAAGAATCTATTTTTAAACCTAAAATAGAAAACATACCTGTTGTTGGAGACAGTATTGTTATGCTTGCTTCAGATAATATGAAACAAGAGGGAAATCGCTATATATTATACGCTAAAAAAAGACCAATAATATATAATAGTGATAATGTACAATATGTTAACAAAATGGAGATGGATAACAGAAAGACTTATAACAAAACAGTAACATTAAGTACATTGGGAGATATTATAATTTACGCACAAAATGATCCTCTTTGGGGGAACTTGATATATGAAGTGGATTATTCCGACAAGAGAAGACGCTTTAAAGACGGTGCTTGCGGGCCCGTTGCAGTAGCTACAGTAGTTGCAAATTTAGTAGATAAAGAAGACTTACCTAAAATAAAAGATTATGCTTTGAATGACGAAGGTTTCAGTTTCTGTTCCTGTTCCGTTAATCAATATTGGTGTAGTAAAAATCATATTAGATATATTATTAACACTCCGGATGAGTTTTTGAGATATTTGCCAATAGTTATAGGGAATTTTTCAACGGGCAATAATATATGGAATCGATCCGGTAGATCTGATAGGTATGGTACAAGTTTAAATTATTTAGGAAACATATGTGAAATATACGATATTAACATACACAAAGTACAGAATGTTTTTGAAGCAATTGAAAAATTAAAAGCAGGAAAAACCCTTGCTATAGCTAGTGTAACAAGTGCTTCAGCTTTTACAGACAATAGCCATTTTATAGTTCTTGTAGGAGTAGATGATAAGTATTTATATGTTATAGATCCTTTAAGAAGGGATACTTATATGCCCAAGGATGAAAGAAAACTTTTAGATATAATGACTCCCGGATTAGTTCGTATTAAACTGGAAGATGTTTATAAATGTGGAATATTCTCAATATTTATTCTGGATAAAAATCCGCCAATGATGCAGGAAGAAATCCATATACCATATAATTAAACCGGCATAAAATAATAATGTAAATTTAAAAAGACTATTTTATCATAAATAGTCTTTTTTTAATGCTTATTAATTGTTGTGGTTTGATATAGCGGTTGTAAAATAAATAATATCTCCAACAGCTCTCATTGTTTTAGGTGCTTGACCGTTAATCTTTGTTTTATGCATAAGCATGGAAGTGGATTGACCGCCGTCAAGGTTATAGGCTGTATGTGCGCCCAAATCGTGCATAAGTTCAGCAAGTTGGGGTACACTTAAACCAACGGAATTTTTTTGATCCGGACCGTCCGTTGCCACCAATACATAGCTAAGGGGTGCAACTTGGCCAATAGCCATGCGCTGCTTGTAAGTTACTTTTCTATTTACAATTTCCAATACTTGGTTATCCATTACCAGTGCAGGGCCAAAAGCAAAGGAGTGTAATATGGGGGTGGCGATTTTTGCAAATTCCGATTCAATCATGGGTCTAACTATATGTAAATCGCCATTTATATCAATTGCTAAACCATCATACTGGTCGTCCGGTCTGTTTCTAAGGAGTTCTCCATTTCTATAAACTATACCGCTGTTATGATAAGTGAACCAATCGGCATTTATAGCAATAACGGAATTTACCCTTTTGCCTATTTCAACTATTCGCATAGTAGCTTTTGAAGGATAGGGACGAGCCTGCTCCGTTTTTAACTGATAAGGGCTTGCAATTTGTACAAAGGCAACAACTATAGGGGTATCGTATTTACGTATATGATAAACTTTTATATCTAAAGAATCATCATGATAAAACAATCCATCATGACTAAAGCCGTTTTCATTCGGTAAAAAATTATCTTTTGGATTTGATGGTATAGGTGATAAATTTTCTGTGGAAAAATTTACCTTTTCAAGCTGTGGTAACGCCTCTTCACCTAAAGCGACTGTAAAAACAAATGTTAATACCAAAACTAATATAATAAGTTTATTTTTCATAAAATTATCCTTTCAATGTTTTATTGCATATATTACGCATGTAAAGAACAGCGGCACCCATTATAATGCTGGCAATAGCCATTAATATATAACAAGAACTTACATCTAAAAAAAGCAAAAAGGAAACACGGCCTTCTAAAGCAAACTCTAAAAGAATAAAGGAAACAACCGTTATTAAAAAAACAGAAAATCCCAATGATTTTTTTATAAAATTCCCTTTTCCTGCTTTTATACCGTAAAAAATCAATACTATTAAAACGCATATTGCTGCAAACAATTGCTCTATTCTTACAAAACCCCAACGTAAAAAATCATCACGCCTTAAGCTTTCCAATATTACTTGAGCGCTGGAATAAAGGCCTAAAAACAATAATATTGAGTCACCGTTCCAAGTTTTAGCTTTTTTTATTAAAAATATAAATATACATAGGGCAACAAGGGCTTCCAATACGAATATTGCCCATGCCCATAACTCGTTGTCAATATCATATATCATAAAGGGGAACCTAGTTAAACAACCTGTTTCACCTTCCCAATATTCCCCATATCCCTGGCCTAAAAATCCTTCAGCTATACGTGTAAAAGCTACCATAATTGCAATACTTGGGGTGAATGCTTCAAAAAATAAGGCGGCTTGTTTTTTAGATATAATTAATATGCAAATAATTGCACCGAGTATACCGCCAAACACCATATGACCACTATTCCAAAAAGCAAATATATACCAAAAAGAGTTATCATAAATAACCATTTCAATATCAACTAAGCAATATAAAAGATGGGAAAAGAATAAAACAAATAGCGGCATTAACAATAATGTTGCCCACATTTGTTTTATATTTAAATTAAATTTTATTCCGGATTTATATGCCAAACAAAGTGAAATAAATCCGGATAAAACCATAAATATTATATAAACTGAAGTATTTTCAACACCTATATTCATTAATAATACCTACAATGTAAATTAATAATCCCATTCACATATAAAACTGCAGCCGGGGTCACTCTTAGCATGCTCGTAGAAATGGCTGTCGTTCCATGTACGAGGTTCATGCATAGTTGTAAAAAACATGCCATATCTTTCTCTGGGGCTTCTGCTGGGCTCACCTTTGTACCAGTTGCTAAAAACAAAGGGTTCGCCGGTTACCCATTCCCAATTGCCAACACGCTCTTCATCGGATAACCCGAAGTATGCTTCAGTATATCCGCTATCTATCATAAAATCGTGTATAAAGGCATTCTCCTCTGCATCGGCTATAGTAGCCAAATGACCACCCAGGCTTTCACAGAACATTTTTGCTTCTATCCATGTTGGAACACCTTTAAATATTTGATATACATGTTTAGAGCCGTCGGCAGCAACATATTCGGGGGATTTTTCTGATGTTTTATAATCTCTTAATTGTTTTGCACTTATGTCCGTGCTTAGAGGAAATATATTTTTACTTGCATTTTTATAACGGCCTAGGGATTTAAATAAGTCATTAGCTTCTTTTTCTCTACCGACAGCTCTTAGGTAAAATGCAAAAGAATAATCCTTTTCTTGTTTATACAGTTTTTCATATTTTTTTAAAAGGCTTTCGCTGTTTTTATATCCTTTAATGGACTCAAAAGCTACCATTGCATGTATAAAATCCTCTTTTTCGGCAAGCTCTTTACCAAGGGCATATATATCACTTTCAACAATACCAACTTTTAATTCTTCAGCTTTTTTTATGCTATCCTTAAAATCTCCCAATGTTAAAAAATGTATATGAGCAAGATTTTTATCTTCAGTGTTAATGGCAATGTTATAAGCATTTTCATTTAAAGCATCTTTTGCTAATTTTGCCATGGAATTGCTGTCATTATATGAATCAAGAGCTAAAAACAGATTATATGCATCGTTATACTCTTTGCTTTCGTAGTGTTTATTAGCCTTATCATATTGTTTTTCCAACCTGATTTTTTTATTTATTGAATGAATTTGCTGAGTAGCATCTTTGTAATCACCGGCTTCTATAAAAGAACTTCTTGCATTATCTAAATCATCGGCATTTAAATATAGCATAGCTTGTTCATAGTGTTGAGACTCTATTTCCTCCTGCTTTTTTAAGGCAAGTATATTTTCAATTTCTTTTATATATTTTTTGCTTTGGCTAAAACCGTTTAATGTTTTAAATATTGCTAAGGCTTCATCATAGTTACCTGTAGAATATAATTCCTTAGCTTTAGAATAGTCTTGTCTAATTATTGCCATTGAGCTTTTATAAAGATAATTTTTACTTTCCTTATAATTTCCCAGTGCTTCAAATATGCTTTTTGCTTGTGAATAGTCTTCATTTTTGAAATAGCTTATGCCTTGTAAATAATTTTCTTCTTTGTTACCTTGTGCTTGGGAGCAGGGTAAGGCAAAAATGATAAATATCAACAATAAAATTGAAACGCATTTTTTACAGAAAATATTCATTGTTACCCCCTAAAAATTATTCGGTTTTACTTTCTTCTAAAGTTTCTAATGGAAAATAACCCAATGTAATAAGGCTAGTTACTGAGCGATCATTCTTTTTATCATATGTTCTATCTGAGTTTATAAGCTTGCCCATAAATACCAACTTTACAGAATTTCCGCCATCCAAGTTTAGAGCCTCAGTGCAGCCTAAATCTCTCATTCTTTCAGCAACCCATACCAAACCGACACCATGAGACCTACTGTTTCTGCCTTCAATTGTCATAATTAAGTAATGGTTGGGCTTAATCATACCGATTGTCTGTCTCGGGTTTGCATATTCAAAGCGCTTTTCCAATACTTGGGCTCCGATCTCACCCTCGCTTAAAAGCACAGGTCCAAAACACCAGGTATCTGTTACACCTTGAGCGTGTAATTCCTCAGCGTTTATACTTCCGGCAAGATAGGCTTTCATTGTACCGTCGGGATAACGAGCAATCAGGTCATATGTAGGCAAGGACCAATGGGGTTGTTTTTTAGATTTATCGGCTAATATTTCTCCGTTTTGAATTATTACACCGGGCAAACGCTTTTGGTAAACCCTAAAACCGTAAAAATCATCACTTAAAGCCAATATTGTATTTAATTTTGTGGCAAAGTCCTCCGCATAAAGAAAACGACGACCGATTTGCTCAGGGTTTGCGTGCTCTATATTAAACTTTTCTCCCGGAGCCACCTTAACTTCCGTTTCATACCATACCAATGTTCTTTTTCTCTCTACCACATCATTAAAGCTACGTATGTTTATGAATAGTTTTTTATCTATATATGTCCATTCCCCGGCTTCTTTATCAATAAGCAGATAGTAGTTCTCATCACTATCCTCAGGTAAAAAACCTTCGGTAGTAAGCTTTGGAGCATCCTTCCTTAAGGGATAAAGTGGGGAAAATGTTTTTTCTTCACAAAGGGCATTGCCTATAAAAACAAACAAAAAAACAAAAAATAGTAGTATTTGTTTGGAGTAAATTGATTTAAAAAATCTTTTTATCATTACATACCTCCGTTGTTTATAGTGAAAAACATTATAACATAATAACAAAGTATTATCAATTTTAGGCTGCCATATACAAGGGTTTTCTATGCTTAATGCTAAATTTTACAAAAACAAAACTTTTATAATATTCCTATAATTTAATTTTTTTATATATTAAAAAAGCATAGAATATTAAAAAACATTCTATACTTTACATTCAATTTTCAATACAGCATATGCTGAATTATTTTAATATTAAACCAACGGGGCAATGGTCGCTGCCTAAAACCTGGTCGTATATTACACTATCCTTTACTTTATCCATTATTCGGGCGGATGCTATAAAATAGTCTATTCTCCAGCCAACGTTATTTGCCCTTGCACGGCCTCTGTAACTCCACCATGTATATTGCTCTTTATCGGGGTAAAAATAACGGAAGGTATCAACAAAGTTGCTGTTTAATAAAGCCGTCATTTTATTGCGCTCTTGAATGGAATAGCCGGGTTGGCCTTCATTTGCCTTATCATTTTTAAGGTCTATGGGGTTATGGGCAACATTTAAATCGCCACAATATATAATTGGCTTGTGTTGGTCAAGCTCTATTAAATAGTTGCGCATATTATCTTCAAATTCTTCCCTGAAATCAATTCTCGCAAGGCCGGGTTGTGCGTTTGGCACATAGGCATTAATCAAGTAAAAATCAGGATATTCTAATGTAATAACGCGCCCCTCT
>JAAZPT010000046.1 GCA_012797085.1 Christensenellaceae bacterium
AACGTATAATAATATTTTCCGTTCCATAATTTAATTCTAACATGTTAAGCAATGCATCTGTCGGGTTACACCAATATTCTTTATCCATAATTACTGCCTTGTTTATATCCTTAAGTTTTACATATACAGGTGTAGAGCCCAAGTGATGTTTGAGTATTTCTTTAAGTTGAATTAAATCACTACTATTAAGTTGTAAATAAAGTTTTTCCTCCACTTTATTTGGTTTGTTTTCATCCTCTGTAGTTTCTTTATCATTATTATTATTCGATAATATTCTTACTTTATCTACTATAAGTTTTGGTTCTTCCTCTTCCCTATAAGACATTGATCCAAATATTTCAACCACTGTATCTTCCTGCAAAAAGTTTAAGTTTTCTTTATAAATTTTAGGGAAAACTAAGCCTTCTACTTGTCCATAAAGATCCTCAAGGGTAATATAACCCATTAGCTCGCCTTTTTTAGTGGCCTTTACTCTAACACTTGTAAGTACACCAGCTACATGTACATTTATGCCGTCATAATCCAAGCCTTTATCCGGTTCCTTAGCATGCCCTAAAAGATCAAGCAATGTATCAAAACCTATTAGATCATTAATATAATTATCTAATGGGTGGCCAGAAATATAAATACCGGTAACTTCTTTTTCCATTGCTATTAAAGTAGGATTAGAAAATTCTGTCAATTGAGGAACTTCCCTAGTTATATCGTTTTCAACAGGATCAATCAAGTCAAATAACGACATTTGCCCACTTACATTGTTCTTTTTGTTTTGATTGGCTATATCAAGTTCTTTTTCATAAACATTCATCATTTGAGATCTATTTAAGCCTAAATCGTCAAAGGTACCTGCTTTTATAAGGCTTTCTATCATCCTTTTATTGATACAAGTGGTGCACATTCTTTCAATAAAATCATAAATACTTGTAAATGGCCTTGTTTCCCTTTCTCTCATAATATCTTCAACAGCGTTAAAACCTACATTTTTTACAGCACCCAAACCAAACCTGACATTATTATAAGACAGGGTTTTATCTTCGCTAAATTGCCATAAACTCTTATTTATATTGGGAGGCAATACTTTAATATCGTTTTTTCTACAATATTGAATATATTGAGATATTTTAACAGAATCACCAAGTACACTATTCATTGTAGCTATCATAAATTTGGAAGGATAGTATTTTTTAAGCCAAGCAGTTTGAACGCTTAAAACACCATAAGCTGCTGCATGACTTTTGTTAAAAGCATACGATGCAAAAGTGCTCATATCATCAAATATAGAGTTGGCAATCTCCTTACTTATTCCATTACGTATACATCCGGGTATTAAAACATTTCCTTTTTCATCAAGCATTCCATTAACAAAATACTCACGTTCTTTCTCCATAACAGAATGTTTTTTCTTAGACATGGCCCTACGCATAAGGTCACTTCTCCCTAAAGAATATCCAGCTAAATCCCTAACTATTTGCATAACTTGTTCTTGATATACTATACAACCATAAGTTACATCTAGTATTGGTTTTAATTCCGGTGTTATATATTTTATAGTAGAAGGTTCGTGCTTGCCTTTAATATAGCTTGGAATACTATCCATAGGCCCAGGTCTATAAAGAGAAATTGCAGCAATAATATCCTCAAAGCATTCAGGACGCATATTTTTTAAAAAAGCTTTCATTCCTCCACTTTCAAGCTGGAAAACACCATCTGTGTCGCCTTCGGAAATCATGGCATAAACTTCTCTATCATCCATGGGAATATCTTCCTCTATTTGAGGGGCATCTTCCGGCAACATGTTTAAAGTATCCCTAATAACAGTAAGAGTCTTTAAACCCAAAAAATCCATTTTTAAAAGTCCTAAGCTTTCTAATGTTCCCATTGGAAATTGAGTAGTAATTACATCATCATTTTTTTGTAATGGTACAAAATCTGTAACCGGACTTGCAGAAATTAAAACCCCTGCAGCATGAGTACTTGCATGTCTTGGCATTCCTTCAAGTGCCATAGCTAAATCAAGCAGTCTTGTCACCTCAGAATCATCAAAATACATTTGTTTTAATAAGGGATTTACTTGAAAAGCTCTATTAAGGGTAATGCCAAGTTCATTGGGCACCATTTTTGCAAT
>JAAZPT010000313.1 GCA_012797085.1 Christensenellaceae bacterium
AACAAGCTATATACCCTTGAGAAAGGTTATAACTATCACTATTGGGGTCAAAAGGAACATCCGGACCTGCACCTTCATATTGTTTATCCAACCAAAAGAACCTGCCCCTTCGTGGACTTATATATTCTACATATCCGTCAGATCTGAAATAATTACTAGGGTAACACATTACAGGCTCTTTTAAAGAATCTTTATCAATGGAGGGAATGTTTATATTAAGTATGCAATCCTTTGGGGGATTACCCATATTATAAAACTTATTCGCTAAATCTAAAGCAAGAGATGCAGCATTTTTTAACATGTTTTCATCTGCATGCTCATCAATAGATACTGCAACAGATTTCAAACCACTTAATGCTGCTTCTTTTGCAGCAGCTACAGTACCACTATACAGTATTGATCGACCATCATTATAACCATCGTTAATACCGCTAATAACCATATCAACAGGTTTATTAACTAGCTGGTCAAGGCCTATTCTAACGCAGTCAACAGGTGTACCATGTATAGCATAAGCAGGATAACTTGTATGCTTTAATTGTTCAACCAATATTGGAGAACTTAATGTTATACAATGGCTTGCAGCACTTCTTTGTGTGTTTGGGGCACATACAGTAACATCATACCCTCTTTTTAAAGCTTCTTCAGCTAGATATTTTAATCCATCACTTTGTATACCATCATCATTTGCAAATAATATATGCATTTTATTCTCCTAACGTCTTTTTTTAAATATAAAACCTAACAACTCGTTTAATATATTTATAACCACAGATATAGCTGCAGCCCACCAAAAACTGTCCACAGAAAAACTTCCGGGTACTAATCTTATGGCTAAAAGTATTAACCAAGTATCTAAAAAAATCGATATTAAACCAAGAGTAAAAAAGTTAAACACAGCAAGCAAAGCTTTTAAAATAGGCCTTAACAACAAATGAATAATACCCAAACCTGCACCACCCATAGCTGCATAGTACATATCGTACATATGTACACCTGGCAAATAATGGGCACATAGAGGTATGGAAATAACACAAGCCAAAAATCTTATTACTATGCTAAACATATTATTTTAATGCAGATATTGTTTCTGACACTGCTAAGCCCGTTGCGCTTGCTTGCATTAAGCCCCTTGTAATACCTGCACCGTCACCGATAGCATATAAGCCATCAATCGTTGTTTTAAAGTTTCTGTCGACTAATATTTTGCTTGAATAAAATTTGACCTCTACTCCATACAGCAACGTATTAGTACTATATAAACCCGGAGCGATTTTATCAAAGGCTTTTAAACCTTCAATAATACTGGTTAAATGCCTCGGTGGCAAAACAAAACTCAAGTCACCGGGTACAGCCGAAGTAAGGGTGGGGATTGTTGTTGATCTTGCAAGGCGTGATTCATTTGTTCGCCTGCCTTTTAATAAATCACCAAGCCTTTGTACCATAATTGTACCGCCGGTTAGCATATTGCCAAGTTGAGCAATATAGCGGCCATATCTGATAGGCTCATTAAAAGGCTCGGTAAAAGATGTAGATACCAATACGGCAAAGTTTGTATTTTTAGTTCTAAGGCTTAAATCATCATAACTATGGCCGTTTACCACGGCAATACCGCCCTCATAATATTCTTGACTTACTTCACCTCCGGGATTCATGCAGAATGTTCTAACCTTATTTTCATATGTATCCGAATAGTATACAAGCTTTGCTTCATATAAATCTTTTGTTAAGTGGTCCATTATAGAATTAGGCACTTCAACCCTGACACCAATGTCTACCTCATTATTTCGTGTGCGCAAACCAAGTCTTGTAGCTTCTTTTGTAAGCCAATCAGCACCACCGCGGCCCGGAGCAGCAACCACATATTTTGCCATAACAATATATGTCTCACCATTTTGTTGCTCTAACCTTACACCAACTACTTTGTTGTTTTTTACAAGTATTTCGCTTGCACTTGTAAGTTCTTTAAATTCAATATTTGAATGTTCAATTAAATAGTCATGCATTGCACCTAATACTTTACTGGAGTTTTCTGTGCCTAAATGCCTAACAGGGCAAGGTATAAGCCTAATATTGTGTTTACTTGCTTCATAAGATATTTCATCTATTCTTTTTTCGTTTAAGCCATGAATTTCCGGTGAAGCACCACATTTTAAATATATTTCATCGGCTTGCTTTATAAGTTCGCCGGATCTTTTATGCCCTAAGTATTCTGATATATTTCCGCCAACTTCATCGTTTAGTGATAATTTTCCATCACTAAATGCGCCTGCTCCGGCCCAACCGTGCATTATTGCACAAGGGTTACAATGAACACATACACCGGTAGTTCTAGCAGGACACTGCCTTTTTACTATTGAACGCCCCGAATCTATTATAAGTGCTTTAACATCAGGCCAATTTTTTGCAAGGCCCAAGGCTGTAAATATACCGGCAGGGCCGGCACCAATTATAACAACATCATATTTTTCAGTTTTTATTGTGTTCACCAACTGTTACTTCCTTCCACTTTGAGCTAACCCAACCTTACGATATACTTTGCTTAATGTGCGTTTTGCTAATTTGTTTGCAGTATCTGCACTTTTATCTAAAATACCTTGCAAATAAGCCTTGTCAGCCATAATTCTTTTATATTCAGCTTGTATAGGGCTGAGCGTATCAACAACACAGTCCGCAGCGGCATCTTTAAGTGCACCATAACCTTTGCCTTGTAAGCTTATTACTATACTTTCAACGCTTTCACCGCTTAAAGCACTTATAATATCAAGCAAGTTAGAAACTCCGGGTTTATTTTCCCTATCGAATCTAATTTCAGTATCACTATCTGTAACAGCTCTTCTAATTTTTTTACGTATAATGTTAGGTTCATCAAGTATGGCGATATAAGAGTCTTCACTATCACTTTTACTCATTTTCTTTTCGGGTTCTGTTAAGCTCATTATTCGTGCACCTACTTTTGGTATATATGCATCAGGAACCACAAAAACATCACCATATATGCCATTAATCCTTTGAGCTATATCTCTGGTAATTTCAATATGCTGCTTTTGATCGGAGCCCACGGGTACCATATCAGCTTGATATAATAAAATATCGGCAGCCATCAGCACAGGATATGTAAATAATCCGGCATTAATATTGTTTTCATTTTTAGCACATTTATCTTTAAACTGAGTCATTCTTTGAAGTTCGCCCATATATGTAAAACAGCTTAAAACCCAATTTAACTCGGCATGTCCGCTAACATGGCTTTGACAGTATATTAGACTTTTTTCAGGGTCTATACCACAAGCCATATATATACCTGCAACCTCCAAACATCTACGCCTTAAAGTAGCAGGGTCTTGTCTAACTGTAATAGCATGTAAATCCACTATGCAATAAATACAATTATATTCATCTTGCAGTAAATTAAAGTTTCTTAAAGCCCCAATATAGTTGCCTAATGTAAGGGTTCCGGATGGTTGTACACCGCTAAATAATATTTTTTTCTTTTGAATTTCGCCTTCCATACGTATCTCCTAAATGTATATATATTTTTAAAAAT
>JAAZPT010000314.1 GCA_012797085.1 Christensenellaceae bacterium
AAGAGGTTGAATGTAATAATTCAACCTCTTACTAATATGCCAAAACAAATATTTGTTAAATTTTATGGATTTATAGTTTTGATTTGATATAATTTCTTTAGATAGCTAAAGGTAGAAAAGGAGATTGTTATGTCTTTTACGTATAGGAAGCTTTGGAAATTACTCGAATATAAAAAAATGAATCGTGAGGAATTAAGAATAAAAGTAGGAATGTCTTCCGCGACTTTAGCGAAACTAGGTAAAAATAAATCAGTTAGTATGGAGGTGCTAGGTAGAATTTGCAAGTTGCTAAATTGCGATATTAGTGACATTGTCGAATATGTTCATCACTAATGTTTTAAATGATTTATGTTTAAAAGTAATCTAGAAAGGAGAGGTTATAAATGATAAATAGGAAAATACTAATTATTGAAGATGATATAGATTTAGTGGATATGCTGGAGATGTTTTTAGAAACTAAAGGAATAGATGTTTTAAAAGCATATAGTTCAAAGGATATCCCTGAAGATTTATCCGAAGTTGATTTGATTCTATTAGATATCAATTTACCAAGAAACAATGGTTTTGAAATATGCAAAAATCTTAGAGAAAGATGGTTAATGCCTATCTTATTTTTATCAGCTAGAATGAATGAAGAAGATAAAATAAAAGGGCTTATGCTAGGTGGAGATGATTACATTACAAAGCCTTTTTCTCTGGAAGAGCTGTATGCAAGAATTTTCACAAACCTGACGAGAAAAGATAGAGAAAAGCAAGTCATGGGAAATATGCACCCCTGCCATCTTGAATTTGGAGTATGCCGAATCAATGGCACGGAAATAGAACTTACAAAATCTGAATATGAGATAGTCGAATTGCTCATGAACAATCCAAAACAAATTTTCAGTAAGGAAAGAATTTATGATAGTTTATGGGGAATTGATGGCTTTGGCAGTTCACAAGTAGTCTCGGAACATATAAGGAATATTAGAAATAAATTTTTACAAGTATCTGAAGAAGAGTTTATTAAAACGCATTGGGGGCTAGGTTACTCGTGGATTGGTTAAGGGACTCTACAAGAAGTTGGAAACTAAAAACAAGTCTAATGGTTTATATGCTAGTTAGTTTAGTTCTCTCAATTCCATTTGGATTATTATTTCAATCTATATTGAAAGAGGCTAGAAAGAACTATATTTTACCTAGAGCTCTTTCTAATTCGTCTGGTCTTTTCGATAGGATTATGTTTTCTAAGCTATTAACCACTCTTATTGATGGTCTACCTATAATATTCGCTGTGATTTTCTTATATATTTTCTTTCAGTTGTTTTATCAGCATAAGATTCAGCCTGTACTTAATTTTTTAGGCCATCATGATGAGATGGATTTGAAGGATAATAATGAATTAAGCAATAAAGTTTTTGCATTGAATCAAGAGAATATAGAACTGAACAAGGAGAATTTTGTCAATATAAGAAAAATACATGATGTTTCTAAGAAAGTTGATACGGTTCTACATGAAATCAAGAACCCTTTAGCTATTCTTAGTGGGGATATTGAAATGCTAAACA
>JAAZPT010000315.1 GCA_012797085.1 Christensenellaceae bacterium
AAGGGCATTTGCTCCTAAACCATAAACAGTCTCTGTAGGAAACGAAACTAAGCCTCCATTTTTTAGTATGTTAGAGGCTTTTTTTATATTGGTGATATTTGGTTTTAATATTTTTGTATCAAACATTGTTTAAAATATTATCTTTCTTCATTTAAATTCCTTAATTTTTCAGATTGATCAGCCAACAATAAAGCATCGATAATTTCATCTAAATCGCCATCTAATATCTCATCAAGCTTATATAATGTTAAACCGATTCTATGGTCGGTTACTCTTCCTTGAGGATAGTTATATGTTCGTATTCTTTCGCTTCTATCGCCAGAACCCACTTGATCTTTCCTATTAGCAGCATAAGCTTCGGCTTTTTCGGCCTTCATTTGTTCATATAATCTTGATTTTAATATGCGCATAGCTTTGTCGCGATTTTTAATTTGGCTCTTTTCATCTTGGCAAGTAACTACTAATCCGGAAGGTATATGTGTAATTCTAACTGCTGAGTCTGTTGTATTAACACTTTGACCACCATGACCGGATGATCTATAAACATCGACTCTAATATCTTGAGGCTGAATATCAATTTCTACATCCTCTACTTCAGGCAATACGGCTACTGTAACAGTACTGGTATGAATCCTGCCACTTGACTCAGTAGTTGGAACTCTTTGGACTCTATGTACACCGCTTTCAAATTTTAAACGCGAAAAAACATCTTTTCCACTTATAGAATATACAACTTCTTTTACTCCACCAAGCTCGGTAATATTTGCTGAAAAAGGTTCTATTTTTAAATTTTTTCTTTCAGCATATCTTGTATACATTCTTAATAAAGCTGCTCCAAACAAGCCGGCCTCATCTCCACCGGCACCAGCGCGTATTTCAAGTATAATATTTCTTTCATCGTCCGGATCTTTTGGCAATAATAATATTTTTAATTTTTCTTCCAATTCAGGCAATAACCCTTCAAGATGGTTTAATTCTTCCTTTGCCATTTCAGCCATATCAGGCAGTTCAAGCATCTCTTTACTTTCTTCAATTTCATCAAGAGTTTTTGTGTACTCTCTATATGCGGTTACAGCTGGTTCAAGTTTAGAATGCTCTTTTAATAATTTTTGCCAGTTAACTTGATCTGCAATTATTTCGGGTTGTGCAACTGCAGTAGTTAATTCGTCATATCTATTAACAATCCATTCAAATCTTTCAATTAACATTAAATTTGCTCCTTTAATTTTGAATACACATATCTATTTCTGTTTTGTAAATCTTTAATTATTTTAATATCTGAAAAATTTTTTGATAATATATTATTCAAAGCTGAACCTTGATCGTCTCCAATTTCCATTAACAAATGTCCTTTATTATTAATATATTTAGGAGCATCGTCTACAATTCTATATATTATTTCTAACCCGTTACATCCACCATCCAAAGCCAACAAGGGCTCATACATTACTTCTTCTTGTAGCTTTTTACATACATCATTTGCGATGTATGGGGGATTAGAGATAATCAAATCAAATTTATAATTGCCTAAATTTTGAAACAAATCACTTAAAATAAAAATAACCTTAGTTTTATTCGTAATGGAATTCTTTTTTGCAATATTTAATGCCTTTTCA
>JAAZPT010000047.1 GCA_012797085.1 Christensenellaceae bacterium
AAAGGCGACAGTAAAACCTGCTAATGCTACCAATAAAAAAGTTGAATGGACGACCAGCGATAAAGGGATCGCCACTGTTGATGATGACGGTTTGGTCAAAGGAATTAAGGTTGGTGAGGCAACTATCACCGTAACCACCAAAGATGGTGAAAATCAAGTTGGCAAACGTTATTTCTTTAAAACTGCTCCGGAAAAGGGTGGCGAATTCCAGTTTGCACTTTTGTCCGACATGCAGCTTAAAGTAAAAACTAAGGAAACCGTTAAATTCCTAGGTCAACAAGAAAATGATTTTATAATATTTGCCGGTGACTTAATCAACACACCTTGGAAAGTATCCGAATGGTTTGATGTTGAAGGCGCCTATGAAGCTCCCGGTGAAGAAGATCGCGGTTTCTTTGACTGCTTATCCCAGGACGATGACAACGCTCGCCTTGCACAGTACATGCCCATATTCTACTGCCCCGGCAATCATGAAGTAGATGATCAAAGGGTATGCTTTGATAAAGAGATGGCACAGAATCCCGACAGTTGGAATTGGAGCATATATATGCAAATGTTCCGTCCCTTATATCCTGAACAGGATTACACTGTAAATGGCAAACGTTACTATTCAGTAGATTATGGCGATTTACACATATCCTCTATAAACGTTCATCGTTGGCATAGTTGGGACGGTTTTGAATTCCCCGGTTGGATCACCTATGACGACATTAGCCCCGACAGTCCTCAAGCTAAATGGTTGCAAGAAGATTTGGCTAATAGCGACAGCAAATACAAATGGGTAGTAATGCACTGGCATATGCTCAACCGTGGTGATGACGGTTACTTCCCCGTATCCAAAGCAATAGCAGATCCAAGCAATCCTGAAAAAGCTATATATCCTGATGGCGACTATGCATGGGATGTACTACGCCCTTTATATGAAACATACAATGTAGACGCTGTAAACTTCGGTCACAGCCACGTATACGAAAGATACCTAATTAACGGAGTTAACTATATTGAAGCCGCTTCCATAGGTAACAACTATCGTAGCAGCGATGACCCATATCATCCATCAGGCAACATGCCAATAATTGAAGCAAACCAATTCCGCTCCATAATGGTGGTTAAGGTTGATGAAAACGGCATGAACGCTCGCGGCATACAAGCCAGCATGGAAGACAACGGTATTGGATATATCGGCAGAGTATTCGATTCCTTCAATATCGCAAAATAAAGTAAGTCCACCCCTCTTAAATATTCAAATTCCTCGGCATGCTGTAAAAGGCATGTCGGGGTACTTTTTTGTAATTAACATTTCTCTAATATATATTATTGTAATAAAGGAATTTACTTACACAAAACATTTAAATAATGTTGTTTGTTTTTTTGAACAAAACAGCTTTTTAAATCGTTATATAGGTATAAACATATAGGAGGGGTCTATGAATATATTAAAAACAATATTTACAAGCATGCTTCTTTGGGTGTTTTTAAGTGGAAACCCTTTAGATTACAACTATACGCCTATGCCAGACAATAAGCTTTTGATTTTTGAAAACACGGTATTGTTTGCCCCTGAAGGTGTTGATGGCGGCTTTTACTTTGAGCTTGATACTGAGGGCAAAATATACTGCTATGACAAAAAAGTTGCCGATAACGGCCACTATAATCCCAGAACATATAATTTGGAATATGGAACCCTGGGTGAAATTAAAAATTATTTATACAATTTAAAACAAAACACTGACTTTAACAATCTTCCAATCTGCATTGATAATGACAGCCGTGATGGTTGCTCAAACCATTTTTATTTTGATGGCGTTGATATTTATTGCAACAACATTTACTACAGTGATGATGAGGATTTTAAAAACCCAAAATATGAAAAATTTTGGGATATTATGCGACAGCAAAACATGGTTTTAGATGCTTATACGGACATTCAAAATATATTTAAAGCTGCTGGCTATGAGCTTAATGCATATGAGTTTTACAAAATAAAAGCCCCTTATAACGTGTTTTCTTTTAAAATGCGCTCCTATTTTTACCGAGAGGATGGTCCCATAGGCTTTAATATAAGCTTATATAGCGATGGCAAAATAGAAGAATCACAAATATATGGCAATGGGGAATATCGCAACACTCAAACATATAATATTGCCCCGGAGTATGCTGAAGAAGTGGAAGCTCTTATAAATCAATATGATTTATATGGCATACCAAAGTATATTAATAATGAAACTTTTGATGGTGCAAGCTATACATTTGAGTTTTTGGATAAAAAAATATCTTGCGACAACATCTATTACACCGATGAAGAGGATTTAAAAGACTATTCCGGCGAATATCTTTTAGCAATGCAACAGCAAAACCTTGTCTTAGATTTATTTAATGGCATACAAAACATATTTGCAAGGGCTCATTTTGAACTCAGCTTATATGATTTTATGGCTGTAGATTAAGTGCAAATAAAAAAGGCTTATTATAGCCTTTTTTATTTGCGACCGATTAACCGTTAGTATCATATTGTGTTTCATTTTCGTTAAAATATTCTATATTGTTAATTGTTCCGTCAAAGGGTATATAGCCTCCGCCGCCTTCTACATTGGTAAAGGATATACCGTTTTCAATATAGCTAAAGCCTTTAATATTTGCTATGCCATTGTTTTTTAAAAAAGTAATTTTATAAACAGGATTATTCCAGTACAAATTTTCATGGGATTTATAAGGGCTTATATACCAATTGCCCTCACCGTTAATAATAAATGTTGAATTTTTATTAATAAAACCCGCCCTATAAGTTCCGTCAGCATTTAACCAAAGTGCATCTTCCGCCATGGTTCCACCAGCATCCATTACCCATATTCCTTTAAAATTAGCCATAAAATCAAACAAGGCTTCTTCGTGATTATTAAAGTCGTCAAATTGCAAATCCTTTAATGGAACAAAGCCCCATACTATTTCTCCTCCATCTACAAATTTATCGCCTTTAACCTCAGCGCTTACATAGGCATATTCATAATTGTATATGGCAAGGCAGGTAAATTGAGTGCCCTCAGGAATAATAAATTGTTTATATTGAGATACATCAGGGTCGTCGGTTAAATAGCTTTCCTTTGTAGTTATAAGGTAAACATTTATAAATTCATCATTATTATACTGCCATTTACTTAAAAAATCGCCCAATTTATTTGATTCTATATAGCCTATGCGCTGTGTACGTTCGCTAACGTCGTAACGAATACAAGCAAAGCTACCGGTATCATTTTTTATATAAGGACCAAAAAACCACAGGCCCCCATTTAAAGAAACCGCCGCCTTGCCCTTTGCAGCTCGCCAAGCGGATTTTCCAAAGGGAGCGGAATATACTTCCGTCTTATGTTTTTTGCTTTTATCGATAAAAAAATTATAATCGTTTTTATCAGAATTTAATATATAACTGCCGCTTTCCAAGGCTTCTCTCATAAAATTACTATGAATAACTTCCTCAACGCTATGTGGAAAAAGCTTAATATTAAAATTGCTCAAGGCTATTTTGGCATTCCATATAGCATTGTCTTTATTATCTTTAGTTTTATAATAATAGGCTTCGCCCTCCAACTCAAAATCTCCGAATTTAGCAGCGTTTAATATCCATTCCTCTTCTTTATAGCAAAAGTTATACCATTCATTTTCATCATAATATATGCGAATATTTGAGTTTTCACTCTTTAAATCGACGTTATTTGACTTTTTTGATGCAGGTTGATAAACAGCCTTTGTAAACACATTAAGCTTATTATTGTTATCCAAATAAAAAACAGCATTATGATAACGGCTGGACATTATAGCCATATTATCTATTTGCGTTGAATTGTTGCTATAATCGTTCCATGTTTTAACGGAGGATACGGCATCAAGCAGCTCTCCTTTTAAACCCCAGGAATTAGCATAAGCTCTAGGGTTTACAGCACATACTATTACAATTAAACATAACATTAATAAAAAAACTCGCCTCATATTGCCTCCAAAAATTATTGTTAATTTTATTATAATTTATAAGGCTATTTTTGCAAGTTTAACATAAGATATTAAATGTAACAATTATTTATTTTATAATTTTTACAATAAAAAAACTCCGATAGCATCGGAGTTTAATTTTGCTTTTATTCTATATTACTTAACAGCACCGTCAACCATACCTTTCATGATATAGCGTTGTGCAAATATAAATAATACAATTATCGGAAGCATTGCTAACAATGCGCTTGTTAGTATTAAGTCCCACTGTTTAACGAAAGCACCGGCAAATGCTGTAACTGCCAATGGCATTGTTTGAATTTTGCCGGACGGACCTAACAATAGCAAGGGTAACAGATAGTCGTTCCATATCCAAATACCGTTTAAAATAAGTACTGTTACAACAACAGGCTGCAACAACGGTATTACTATGTTAAAGAATATTCTTGGTTGGCTGCAACCGTCTATTGTGGCGGCTTCTTCCAACGCTAAGGGAATACCCTTTACAAAGCCGTAAAGTATAAATATGGATAATGAACAACCAAAGCCTAAATAAGCAAACAGTAAGCCCTGGTAACTGTTTAACATGGGTATACCCGTTGTTTTACCAATCATATTAAACCATTGCACCAATGGGAACATAACTACCTGGAAAGGTATAACCATAGCAGCCACAAAGCTCATGTATACAAATGTGCTCCACTTTGTTTTGTTTCTTACAAGTACCCATGCCGCCATACTACTGAATATAACTATAATAGCAAGGGAGGAAACAGTAATTATAAGGGAGTCGAAGAAAGCGCCAACATAGTCTGTAATAGGGCTTTCGAATATTTTTCTTACGTTGGTAATTAATTGACCCCAATCATTTGGCATGCTTATGGGGTTGTTCATAATTTCCGCAGAAGTTTTAGCCGAGTTTAGTATAACCATCATAAAAGGTACCATATAGAGTACAAAAACTATAAAGGTTATAATGCTCAAAATTAATATTGTACGCTTTTGCCTATTTAAATCTTTTTGTT
>JAAZPT010000316.1 GCA_012797085.1 Christensenellaceae bacterium
AATAAAATAAAATTTAAAAAAATTATAATAAATAAAATTGTGAATGATTATTTAGACAATGTTTTTAATAAAATTAATAAATATAAAGAAAAAATAGAAATTTTAAATCCCAATTATATATTAAAAAAGGGGTTTTCATATATGAAGGTTAATAAAAAATATGTTAAATCAACAAATGATATTAATAAAAATGATGTATTACAAATATACTTGCAGGATGGAAAAGTATATGCAAATGTTATAGATGATAGGGAGGAACAATAATGGCCAAAAAGAAAAATTCCTTTGAAAGCTCTTTAAATGAATTAGAAAACATTGTTTTAAAAATGGAAAATGAAAGCACATCTATAGATGAAATGCTAACAAATTATGAGAAAGCTTCTGAAATAATAAAAAAACTTGAATATGAATTGAATGAAAAAAAACAAAAGTTTTTTATTATAAATGAAAAACTTGAAATGATTGAGGGTGAAATTTAACAAATGTTAAAATATGAAGAATATAAAACCTTAGTAGAAAACTATATTGATTCATTGAAGCAAAATAATGAAATTCCTTCGCTTTTGTTGGAAGCTATGCTTTATAGTTTGTCACAAAAAGGCAAACGATTGAGGGCAGTTTTATTGTTAGCATCATATAATTTATTAAATGAAGATGTAGAAAATGTTGTTCCTTATGCAGTTGCTATTGAGATGATTCACACATACTCACTTATACATGATGATTTACCTGCTATGGATAATGATACTTTAAGAAGAGGGCAACCAACAAATCATATAAAATATGGCGAAGATGTTGCAATTTTAGCAGGGGATGGATTGCTTAATTATGCTTTTGAAATTGCTTTAGAGGCAGCTATTAAATCACTGGATAGTGTTAATCCACTAAAAGCTATTAAAGCTATTGCTAATGCTGCTGGGGTAACAGGTATGATAGCCGGACAAATAACAGATATAAAAGCCTCGTCAAAAGATGAAAATAAAGTAACAAAAATTTCTTATATTCATGAGAAAAAAACTGCTTCATTAATAATTGGGGCAATAAGTGCAGGGCTAATTTTAGCTAAAGCAACTGAAGAACAAATTAAAGCAGGGGAAATTTTCGGTTATAATCTCGGTATATCATTTCAAATTATTGATGATATTCTGGATATTGTTGGCAAAGAAGAAGAATTAGGCAAATCAATAGGTAAAGATATAGATGATAACAAACTAACATATACATCAATATATGGAATAGAAAAATCAAGGGAACAAGCTAAATTACTTACTAATAGAGCTTGTGAAGAGATAAAGTCACATTTTCCAAAATCCGACTTTTTTGTAGAGCTTGCTAATTCTATGTTGGATAGGGTAAAATAAAAATCGAGGTTTTAATATGCATTATTTAGGCGAAGTGTTACAAAATGATATTTTGATTTGTTCTTTAATTAGTTGGGCTGTTGCTCAGGGCTTAAAGGTTCCATTTATGTACTTGACTGATAAAAAATGGAATATAAAAAGGTTTTGGGGCCCTGGCGGTATGCCTAGTTCCCATACAGCATTGGTTGTAACATTATCAATAATGATTGGGAGCATACATGGTTTTGATACTGTTGAGTTTGCAATTTCTTCCGTGTTTGCAACAGTTGTGATGTATGATGCTGCCGGAGTTAGAAGGCAAACAGGAACACAAGCAAGTGTTATTAATGAAATTGTTAATAGAATTTTCATAGAAGGTGAAAAAATAACTGAAAAGGATCTTAAAGAAATTGTAGGACATACTCCAATTGAAGTTTTTGCAGGGGTGTTAGTGGGTATTGCTGTTTCTTTAATATACTTAATGTTTTTTTAGAAAGGGAGAATTATGGATCATTTTTATGAACAAGTTGTTATCAAAAAAAATAAAACTTTATTAGAAATTCTTTATTTTTTATCTAATGTTCTTATGTTTGTATTTGGCGTATTTGGATTATTTGCTTTACAAACAGTATTATTTGCTTTTTCAGTTCAATCATTAATAATTGGAGTTATTTTAATAGGACTTGCTTTGCTATTATTTTTTAAAAAAGGAACTTTAAGAACAGAATATGAGTATACATTTACTAATGGAGAATTAGATTTTGCAAAGGTTTTCAATAATATAAAAAGAAAAACCTTAGGTACAATGAAAGTAAAAAAT